>JACDBJ010000389.1 GCA_013695005.1 Pseudonocardiales bacterium | reverse complement strand
ATCATGGACGCGACGGCGCGGCACCGGCGCCCCCGAGCCGCCGCGCGCAGGTCAGCGTGCGCGACCTAGGCTCGATGCTGACATGGGATCTCCCACGAGCCTGGCCATCGACGGCCCGCTGCTGCTCGCGGCGCTGGTCGCCGTGGTGGCCGGCCTGGTGAGCTTCGCATCCCCCTGCGTCCTGCCGTTGGTGCCCGGCTACCTCGCCTACCTCGCGGGGTTGGTCGGCGCGGACGCTCCGCCGGTCACCGAGGCCGAGGCGCAAGCCGCAGGGTCAGTCGGCGAGGGCGGCGTGCTGACCGCACAGCGGACCGGGCGGCTGCGGGTGGCCGCGGCGGCGGGGCTGTTCGTCGCCGGGTTCACCGTGGTGTTCGGCGCGATCATGGTCGGGGTCGTCTGGCTGGCCGACGCGCTGGTGCGCAACGAGGTCCTGCTGCAACGCATCGGCGGCGTGATCACCATCGTGATGGGGCTGGCGTTCCTCGGGCTGGTCCCGGGGCTGCGTGCCGAGCGCCGGCTGCACGTCGTACCGCAGGCCGGGCTGTGGGGTGCGCCGCTGCTCGGTGCGGTGTTCGGGCTGGGGTGGGTGCCATGCGTCGGGCCGACGTTGGCCGGCGTGGTGGCGGTCGCGGCCGGCACCGGCGGCGGCTCGGCACGCGGGGTCGTGCTCACGCTGGCCTACTGCGCAGGCCTCGGCCTGCCGTTCGTGCTGATCGCGCTCGGCGCGGCGCGTGCGGTCCGGGCGCAGGTATGGCTGCGCCGTCACGTGCGCACGATTCAGGTCGCTGGCGGCGTGCTGCTGGTGATCGTCGG
This sequence comes from Pseudonocardiales bacterium, assembly GCA_013695005.1. Taxonomy (GTDB): domain Bacteria; phylum Actinomycetota; class Actinomycetes; order Mycobacteriales; family Pseudonocardiaceae; genus Pseudonocardia. The sequence goes on along the minus strand of JACDBJ010000389.1, from coordinate 3,102 downwards.
GTTGTTGCTGGTCACCGGGCTGTGGGGCCGGCTGCTCGCCGTGCTGCAGACCTCCGTCACGGGCTTCACCCCGCTGATCTGATGTCCACTCCGACCGAGCAGGCGGCCGCGCCGTCCGTGCCCCCACCGCGCAACTCACCGTGGTGGATCGCGCAACTCGCGCGGGTCTGGCGGGACCTGACCAGCATGCGGGTGGCGCTCGTCCTGCTGTTCCTGCTCGCGCTCGCGGCGCTACCCGGGGCGCTGCTGCCGCAGCGGTCGCTGAACGCCGCCAAGGTCGACGCGTACATCGCGGAGTACCCGACGTGGGGGCCGCTGCTGAACCGGCTCGGGTTCTTCGAGGTCTTCGCCAGCCCGTGGTTCGCGGCCATCTACCTGCTGCTGTTCGTCTCGCTCGTCGGCTGCCTCATCCCCCGGGCGCTCGAGCAGGCGCGAGCGCTGCGTGCCACCCCACCGGCGACGCCGCGCAACCTCTCCCGGCTGCCCCACCACGGGCGCGAGACGGTCGACACCGATGCCGACGACGTGCTCGGCCGCGTGCGTGGCCGGCTGCGCGGCTGGCGGATGGTCGAGCGTGACGAGCCCGGCGGGGTACGCACGCTGTCGGCCGAGAAGGGTTTCCTGCACGAGGCGGGCAACCTCGTGTTCCACCTCGCCCTGGTCGGACTGCTCGTCGGGATCGCGCTGGGCAAGCTCTTCGGCTACGAGGGCCAGGTGATCGTGCTGGCCGGCGGCGGGCAGTTCTGCAACACCGGGATCCTCGGCTACGACTCCTTCCGCGCCGGGCTGCGGGTGGACGGCACCAACCTCGACCCGTTCTGCGTGCGGGTGGACGACTTCGCGGCCAGCTACCTACCCAACGGTCAGCCAGACGGCTTCCGCGCGCAGCTCGGCTACCAGACGAGCGGGGACATCGCCTCAGGCGCGTCGCAGTGGCAGCCCTACGAGCTGGAGGTCAACCAGCCGCTGCGCCTGGACGGCGAGCGCGTCTACCTGCTTGGGCACGGTTACGCGCCGACGTTCACCGTCACCTACCCCGACGGCACCAAGCGCACCAGCACGGTGCAGTGGCGGCCGGTGGACAACGCGACGCTGCTGTCCGAAGGCACCACCAAGTTCGACCGTCCAGGGCTGACCGACGAGGCCGACCGCCGCCGCAACCAGCTTGCGATCACCGGCCTGTTCGCCCCCACGTCGTCAGGCGGGCAGATCGTGGGCTCCGTGTTCCCAGACCTGCGCGACCCGCAGGTCGCGGTCGACGTCTACCGCGGCGACCTCGGGCTCGACGACGGGCGCGGGCAGTCGATCTTCACGGTCGATCGCAAGCAGGTCGAGTCGGGTGCGCTGACCAAGGTGGCGCGGCAGAACGTGCGGCCCGGCGAGCAGGTCGCCCTAGACGACGGCACCACGATCCGCTTCGACGACGTGCGGCAGTGGGTGTCGCTGCAGGTGTCCTACGACCCCGGCCAAACGGCCGTTCTGGTGTTCGCGACGCTGCTGCTGCTCGGGCTCGGGCTGTCGTTGACGATCAAGCGACGGCGGTTCTGGGTGCGGCTCACCCCAACAGGCGAGGGGGACCCCCCGAGACGTACGGTTGTCGAGATCGGCGGGCTGGCGCGCACCGACCGGGCTGGGTACGGCGAGGAGTTCTCCCGGCTCCGCACAGAACTGCTGGGGCCGCTCAAGGAGGAGTGATGCTCGCGGAGTACAGCGACTACGCCTTCAGGTCCGCCCTGGTGGTGTATTTACTCGCGATGGCGTTCTACGCCGCCGAGTTCGCCGCCAGCCGCACCGTCCGGCGCGAGCCAGCGCTGGTGGCTGCTGGTGGCGGGGAGCTCCCCGACCGGCCCGTTGACGAGCCCGCGCCGCGCTCGCGGGCCGAGCGGTTCGGGCGGATGGCCGTCGCGCTGACGATCCTCGGCGCGCTGGTGCACGCCGGCTCGGTGCTCGCTCGCGGGCTGGCGGCAGGGCGCTGGCCGTGGGGCAACATGTACGAGTTCGCCTCGGCGATCTGCCTGGTCGCGGTGGTGGCGTGGCTGGTCGTGCTGCGCCGGCAGGCGAGTAGCCAGCTGCGCCAGATGGGTCTGTTCGTGCTGTTCCCGGTGGTCGTGCTCATGTTCATCGGCGGCACGGTGCTCTACGCCGAGGCCGCGCCGGTCGTGCCCGCGCTCCGGTCGTACTGGCTTGCCATCCACGTGAGCGCGATCGCCGTCGCCTCCGGCCTACTGCTGGTCGCGGGCGTGGCCAGCGCGATGTTCCTGCGCCGCCCGACGGAGCTGCTGGACCGGGTCGCCTACCGCGTCACCGTGGTCGCCTTCCCGATCTACACCTTCGCAGTGATCGCCGGAGCTATCTGGGCCGAGGCAGCATGGGGCCGGTTCTGGGGCTGGGACCCCAAGGAGACGGTGGCCTTCGTGGCGTGGGTGATCTACGCGGCGTACCTGCACGCCAGGGCGACGGCAGGCTGGCGCACCCGGCGGGCGGCGTGGATCAACGTGGCCGGCTTCGCCATGGTGATCTTCAACCTCTTCTTCGTGAACCTGGTGATCGCCGGCCTGCACTCCTACGCCGGAGTCTGATGATCATGGTGTGCTCGACCACAGGGTGACCGGGCGACTACCGTCGAGGGATCGGGGCGCAAGGAGACGTGTGAACGAGCCGCAACCACACCGGTACCCACCTGGGTCGGTAGGCCGCTACGCGCAGGAACGCGGTTGGATCACCGCGCCTGCAGCGCCGGAGCCGCCGGAGCCACCTGTCGAGGACGCTCCGCCGCCCGGCCCACCGCCGTTGCCGGAGCAGAAGGTGGCGCCGCCGAGGCGTCCTGACCCGGAGCCCGAGGCCGACAGGCACTACCCGGAGCCGTCGTGGCCGCCGCTAGACACGTCCCCGCCGGCCACGCCGTCCGTACAGATCGCGCCGACCGCGTCCCAGCAAGCCCAGCCGCCACCATCACCGCCAGCCGTGCCGGTCGTGCAGCCACCCGCCCGGAATGTAGACCAGGGCCCGCCGGTCCAGGCCCCACCGCCGGCTCAGCCCGTCCAGCACCCGCCGATCCAAGCGCGGCCCGTCGAGGACGCACCGCCGCCGCCGCCCCTCCAG
>JACDBJ010000385.1 GCA_013695005.1 Pseudonocardiales bacterium | reverse complement strand
CGACGCTATCGGCTCCGGCGATGCTGCGCCGTAGAAACCCGGGTCACGGCGCCGCAGGCCCGCTCAGCGGCCTGCAGGTGTGGTCGCCGCGCGCTCGGCCGCTGCACATCGACCGGCAGCGGTGCAGGCGAGCGTAGAAGCGCTCAAGGAGCTCCGCGTCGAGCTTGGCGGCCTGGACGTCGCCGAGGCTGGGCAGGATGTGGAGCCGAATCAGGTCGTCGTACCGCTCGCGGGTGGTGTCCTCGAGCTCGGCGACCTCCAGCCACTGCTCGATTGCCTGCCGGACGGTGATGGCCGTCTTCGGGTGCTGGTCTTCGTCGACCTGGCGCTGGAGCTTCGTCAGCGCGATCTCGGCGGCCTCGTACGTCGCAGCAGTCTCGCGAAGCTGGCGAGGCTTGCCGGTGAGCGGGTCCGTGCCGGCGTAGACGACTGCCCTCCACGAACCGCTGGGCAGTGGCGCAATGTGACCCCGTGGGCGGTGCTTCCGAAGTGGCATGGCACGAGACTAGGCGGCTTCATGCCACAACTCGTGCCACGAATCTGATACACGCAGCCTGCTCCACAGCTAAGCTGCAGGTCAGATGTGGTGCCCCCGGCAGGATTCGAACCTGCGCTCCCGCCTCCGGAGGGCGGTGCTCTATCCCCTGAGCTACGGGGGCGGCGCCGCGATCGCGGCTCGCCAAGCCTAGCGTAGGGCTAGCTCGCCAACGGCTGGGCGCCGCGCTCGGCGAGTAGCTGGCGCAGGTACGCCGACTCGCTGGTCTGCGAGGCCAGCATCCGGCTCGCGAGGTTGCGCACCTCGTCCTGCTCGGCGTGCTCCGCGGCGTACCGCATCATGCCCGCGCCGCCCTCGTGGTGGCGCAGCATCAGCTGCAGGAACAGAACGTCGAGCGCTGGCCCGGTCGACGCCCGCAGCCGCTTCAGCTCGTCCTCCGACGCCATGCCGGGCATGACCGCCACTTTGCCCGCCGGTGCGCCCGCGACCCCGCTCCCGTGCGAGTGGCCAGCCTCGCCCGCCATCCAGCCCATGTACCCACCTGACGGCAGCGCCGCCGCGTCCCACGACTCCAACCAGCCCTGCATCCGCCCGATCTGCGCCGTCTGCGTCGACTCGATGTCGAACGCCAGCTGCTCGAGCCGCGGGTCCGTGGTGTGGTCGCGCTCCCACGCTGCCATCTCCACCGCCTGCTCGTGGTGCACGCTCATGTCCTGCGCGAACCCGACGTCCACCGAGTCGGCGGCGGGCACCGCGACACCGCCCGCAGCGGAACGTCCGAGCACCAGCCCGATTGCGGCACCCACGAGCAGCAACGCCAGCCCCGCGCCAATGAGTACCGGCCACCACTGCCGGCGCGGCCGAGAAGGGCGCACAACAGCACCGCCGGGCGAGCCGATCACGGGCGGTTCCGCGGCCGGCGAGGCCGGTGCGTCCATCGGCGCAGTCCGGCCGTCCATCACTGACCGGGTGCTAACGACGGCGCGCCCGCCGTACCAGCCCGCACGGCGTTCTCAGACTTGATCCCTGGCCGGCCGACCTGGTCCGACGGCGGCGCAGGAACAAACGCCGGCGGGTTGTCCTGGTCGAACAGGCCCGGCCCACGAGCGAGGCAGCTCGCGCCGACCTCCGGGTGCGAGCCATAAGGGTTGCGCCGCAGCGACTGGATGAACTGGTCGATTCTGATGTCACCCGCGTCGCTGAGCTTGAGCTGATGCCCCCACGACTGCAGCGAGATCGGCTGGTCCAAGCCGGGGTAGGGCGACATCACCGTGTACGGCTGGCTGGCCACCTTCGCCGATAGCGTGCTCAGCGCGTCACCGCTGATCTGGTCCGGGTTGTAGGCGATCCACACCGCCCCGTGTTCCAACGAGTGCACCAGCGTCTCGGTCCGCACCGCCTCCGGGTACACCACGCCGTTGCACGCTGCCCAGTTCTCGTCGTGGCTGCCGCCGTAGGGCGGGCTGGTGGTGTACGCGACCTGGTCGCTAGGCAGCACGTGCAGCCCGCCTTGGTACTGCTTGACGACGATGCCCGCGATCTTCGTCGACGGGTCGGGGTTCTCCTGCGTCGGCGTGAACGGAGCCAAAGCCTCCTCGCGGGCGTTCTTGCTCTGGCTCTGCAGGAGCACGTAGCCGAACACCGCCGCGGCGAACAGCACGATCACAGCGCCGGCGATGATCCCGCCCCACGGAACCGTCCGCTGCGTAACCACCGCCGATCGCGCGTTGCGAACCGCCTTGCTGGTCTTGCCGCTGGCCATGAACCTTCCCCGGTGCGTTCGAGTGCCCGTCAATGCGCCGTCTGCCGACCAGTCTAGGAGCGCCGCCGCAGTGCCCGGCCGGCGGACGCCGATCACTAGACTTCGGCAGGTGACACCCGCTGCTCTTGCCGATCTCGTGCACGCCGTCGCCCTCGACGTGCTGCGCAGCCACGACCTCGACACCGAGGTGCTGCCGGCCGAGGTCACGGTCGAGCGACCGCGCAATCCAGAGCACGGTGACTACGCCACCAACCTCGCCCTGCAGCTCGCCAAGGCCGCGGGCATCCCGCCGCGCGACCTCGCCGGCTGGCTCGCCGAGGGTCTCGCCGGCAGCCCCGGGATCGACGCCGCCGAGGTCGCCGGCCCCGGCTTCGTCAACGTGCGGCTCGCGGCCGACGCCCAGGGCGCCATCGTCGGCGACGTCCTGACCGCGGGGGAGTCCTACGGCGCCGGCGCCGAGATGGCCGGTCGCAGCGTCAACCTGGAGTTCGTCTCGGCCAACCCGACCGGCCCGATCCACCTCGGCCATACCCGGTGGGCCGCGGTCGGCGACGCGCTCGGCCGGATCCTCGCCGCGCAGGGCGCGAAGGTCACCCGTGAGTACTACTTCAACGACGCTGGCGCCCAGATCGATCGCTTCGTCGCCTCGCTGGTCGCCGCCGCGCAAGGGGAACCGACCCCGCCAGACGGCTACGGCGGCGCGTACATCGGCGATGTCGCCGCCACCGTCCTCCAGCAGGAGCCGGACGTCCTGACGCTCCCGCCCGACGAGCGCGACGAGACCTTCCGCCGGACCGGCGTCGGGCTGATGTTCGACGAGATCAAGCGCAGCCTGCACGCCTTCCGCACCGACTTCGACGTCTTCCTCCACGAGCGGGAGCTGCACGACTCCGGCGCGGTCGACGCTGCGATCTCCCGGCTGCGCGACTCCGGCCACCTCTACGAGCGCGACGGCGCGTGGTGGCTGCGTTCCAGCGAGCTCGGCGACGACAAGGACCGGGTGGTGATCAAGTCCGACGGCAGCCCGGCCTACATCGCCGCCGACCTCGGCTACTACCTGAACAAGCGGGCCCGTGGCTTCGACCTGCTGATCTATATGCTCGGCTCCGACCACCACGGCTACATCACCCGGCTGCGCGCCGCCGCCGCGGCATTCGGCGACGACCCGAACACCGTCGAGGTGCTGATCGGCCAGCTGGTCAACCTGGTGCGCAACGGCGAGCCGCTGAAGATGTCCAAGCGGGCCGGAACCGTGATCACGCTCGACGACCTGGTCGAGGCCGTCGGGGTGGACGCCGGCCGCTACGCGATGATCCGCTCCACCGTGGATGCGACGCTGGACATCGACCTCGACGTCTGGTCGCGGCGCACGAACGACAACCCCGTCTTCTACGTGCAGTACGCACATGCCCGTCTCGCTTCGCTGCGCCGCAACGCCGCTGACCTGGGCATCGAGCCCGGCACGGACTACGGCCTGCTGACCCACCCACGCGAGGGCGAGCTGATCCGGACGCTCGGCGAGTTCGGCCGGGTGCTGCGCTCGGCCGCCGAGCTGCGCGAGCCGCACCGGGTGGCCCGCTACCTCGAGGGGCTCGCCGGGGCGTACCACCGCTTCTACGACTCCTGCCGGGTGCTGCCGATCGGCGACGGGCAGCCCGGCCCGCTGCACGCCGCCCGGCTCGCGCTCTGCTCGGCGACCCAGCAGGTGCTGGCCAACGGGCTCGGCCTGCTGGGCATCGACGCGCCGGAGCGCATGTGAGGGCGCATCCGGCTGGCCAGATGCACGCCGGCGTCCGGGCTCAGGCCGAGACGGCGGTGGCCCGACCGACCTCGGCCGCGCAGCTCGACGCGCTCGCGCCGCACGTCTGGCCGCGCAACGCGGTGCGCCGGGCGGACGGCATGGTCGAGCTCGCCGGCGTCGACGTCTGCACTCTGGCCGAGACCCACGGCTCGCCGCTGTTCGTGCTGGACGAGGCCGACTTCCGCGCCCGCTGCCGCGAGTTCGCCGCCGCCTTCGGTGAGCCGTCGAACGTGCACTACGCAGCCAAGGCGTTCCTCTGCACCGAGGTCGCACGGTGGCTCGCCGAGGAGGGTCTGAGCCTGGACGTCTGCAGCGGGGGCGAGCTGACGGTGGCACTGGCCGCTGGGTTCCAGGCCGAGCACATCGCCTTCCACGGCAACAACAAGTCCGCCGTGGAGCTGGCCGCCGCGCTGGAGGCCGGCGTCGGCACCATCGTGCTCGACTCGTTCTACGAGATCGCCCGGTTGGACCACCTCGCCCGCGAACGCGGCGTGGTGCAGAACGTGATGGTGCGCGCGACGGTCGGCGTCGAGGCGCACACCCACGAGTTCATGGCCACCGCGCACGAGGACCAGAAGTTCGGTTTCTCGATCAACGGCGGCCTCGGGGGCAACGACGCGGCGGAGGCCGTCCGTCGGGTGCTCAAGTCCGACGGGCTGTCGCTGGTCGGGCTGCACAGCCACATCGGCAGCCAGATCTACGACGCCGACGGGTTTGAGGTGGCCGCGCACCGGGTGGTGCGGCTGCTCGGTGAGCTGCACAAGGAGCACGGCGTCGACGCGCTGGACGCGCTGACCACGTTGGACCTCGGCGGGGGCCTCGGCATCGCGTACCTGCCGGCGGACGTCGCCCCGCCGATCGGCGAGCTCGCCGGCCAGCTCCGCGACATCGTCGACCGCGAGTGCCAGGCCGCCGGGCTGGACACGCCGCGGATCATCGTCGAGCCTGGGCGGGCGATCGTCGGACCCGGCACCGTGACGCTGTACTCGGTCGGGACGATCAAGGACGTGCCGCTGGGCGGTGAGGTGTCGCGGCGCTACGTCAGCGTGGACGGCGGGATGAGCGACAACATCCGTACGGCGCTCTACGAGGCCGACTACGACTGCCGGGTGGTCTCCCGCGGCTCCGCGGAGGGCGCGGTGCCGGCGGCCCTGTCCCGGGTGGTGGGCAAGCACTGCGAGTCCGGCGACGTCGTGGTGCGCGACTGCTGGCTGTCCGCCGACCTCGCGCCGGGCGACCTGCTCGCCGTCGCGGCGACGGGCGCCTACTGCTACTCGATGGCCAGCTCGTACAACCGGCTGCCGCGGCCCGCCGTGGTGGCGGTGCGCAACGGCGCGGCCCGGGTGCTGCTACGCCGGGAGAGCGACGCCGACCTGCTGCGCCTGGAAGTCTCGTGAGCCCCGGCGACCGCTGTGCCCGGCCCCGGGTGATCGCCACGAGTGGACGTCTGACCGCGCTGGGCCCGGCTGGATGTCCACTCACGGCGATCATGGGCGTGACGGTGGCGGGTTTGACCGACGGGGTGGCTGCGGCATGACCAAGTCGGTGCGGGTGGCGTTGCTGGGCTGCGGCACGGTCGGCCGGCAGGTCGTGCGGCTGATCGACGAGCAGGCCGACGAGCTGGCCGCCAGGGTCGGTGCGCCGGTCGAGCTGGTCGGGGTCGCTGTCCGCCGGCCACACAAGCACGCCGACCTGCGCCCCGGGCTGCTCACCACCGACGTCGCCGGGCTCGTCGTCCGCGACGACGTCGACGTCGTCGTCGAGGTGATCGGTGGGATCGAACCCGCCCGCAGCCTGCTGCTCGACGCGCTGAAGACCGGCCGCTCGGTCGTCACCGCGAACAAGACACTGCTCGCCGAGGACGGCGGCACGCTCGCCGAAGCCGCCGACGCGTCCGGCGCCGACCTCTACTTCGAGGCCGCCGTCGGCGGCGCGATCCCGCTGCTGCGCCCGCTGCGGGAGTCGATGGCCGGCGACCGGATCACCCGCGTCTCCGGCATCGTCAACGGCACGACCAACTTCATCCTGTCCGCGATGGACTCCTCGGGCGCCGGGTACGGCGACGCGCTGGAGGAGGCGACCCGGCTGGGCTACGCCGAGGCCGACCCCGGCGCCGACGTCGACGGCTACGACGCCGCGTCCAAGGCCGCGATCCTCGCCTCGCTCGCCTTCCACACCCGGGTGCGCGCGAGCGACGTGCACTGCGAGGGCATCAGAAGCGTGACCTCGCGCGACATGGCGGCTGCCGCGACGCTCGGCTGCACGATCAAGCTGCTGGCCATCTGCGAGCAGATTCCCGACGGCCGCCCCGGTGTGCCCGACGCCGTGTCAGCACGGGTCTACCCGGCGATGATCCCGCGCAGCCACCCCCTCGCCGCGGTCGACGGCGCGTTCAACGCGGTCTTCGTGGAAGCCGAAGCCGCTGGTCAGCTCATGTTCTACGGCCAGGGTGCCGGTGGGGCGCCGACGGCCAGCGCGGTGCTCGGCGACCTCGTCGCGGTGGCCCGCAACCGGGTGGCCGGCGGCCGCGGCCCGCGCGAGTCCGCCTACGCCAGCCTGCCGATCCAGCCGATGGGCGAGACTCCGACGCGCTACCACATCAGCCTCGAGGTGGCCGACCGTGCGGGCGTGCTCGCCACCATCGCCGGCCAGTTCGCCGGGCACGGGGTCAGCATCGCGGCGGTCCGCCAGCAGGGTGACGGCGCGGCGGCCGGCGACGCGCGGCTGATCATCGTCACGCACCGGGCTCCGGACGCGGCGCTCGCGGCCACCGTGGAAGACCTTGCCGAGCTCGACATCGTCCGCGGCATCGACAGCGTGCTGCGCGTCGAGGACCTCGGCCGAACCGTCAGCGCCCTCGGGGTGGCCGGATGAGAGCCGCCACCACGGAGCGGGGCACTGCCCCGCAGCGGTGGCCGGGGGTGATCGAGGCCTACCGGAGCCGGATGCCCGTGCAGCCGGACTGGACCGTGGTCACCCTCGGCGAGGGCGGGACCCCGCTGCTGCCAGCGCCGCACGTCAGCGAGCTGACCGGCTGCGAGGTCTACCTCAAGGTCGACGGCTCCAACCCGACCGGGTCGTTCAAGGACCGCGGGATGACGGTTGCGGTGACCACCGCGCTGGCCGCCGGCAACAAGGGCGTGCTGTGTGCATCCACCGGCAACACCGCCGCCTCGGCCGCCGCCTACGCCGCGCGCGCCGGCATGACCTGCGCGGTGCTCGTGCCGCAGGGCAAGATCGCGCTGGGCAAGCTCGCCCAGGCCGTCGCGCACGGCGCGCGCATCCTGCAGATCGACGGCAACTTCGACGACTGCCTCGAGCTGGCCCGCAAGACCTCGGCCGACTACCCGGTTGCGGCACTGGTCAACTCGGTCAACCCGTCGCGCATCCACGGCCAGGCCAGCGCCTCATACGAGGTCTGCGACGCGCTCGGGCGTGCGCCGGACGTGCACTGCCTCCCGGTGGGCAATGCCGGCAACATCACCGCGTACTGGATCGGCTACCGGCGTTACCACCACGAGCAAGTCATCTCGACGCTGCCGCGGATGTTCGGGTTCCAGGCCGCCGGGGCGGCGCCGCTGGTGCACGGTGCGCCTGTCTCGCACCCGGAGACGATCGCCACCGCCATCCGGATCGGCGCACCGGCGTCCTGGGACGGCGCGATCGCCGCCCGCGACGAGTCCAACGGGCTGATCGCGGCGGTCACCGACACCGAGATCCTGGCGGCGTACCGGATGCTCGCGGCGCGTGAGGCGGTGTTCGTCGAGCCGGCGTCGGCGGCCAGCGTGGCCGGCCTTCTGCAGGTGGCCGCGAGCGGCGCGCTGGCGGCCGGCTCGCTGGTGGTGTGCACGCTGACCGGCCACGGCCTCAAGGATCCGGGCACTGCGTTGCTGGACGCGCCCGAGCCGACTGTCGTCCCGATCGACCCGCTCGCGGTGGCCTCGGCGCTTGGGCTGTCATGAGGCCGGGCTCGTCATGAGCGCAGGCCCGTCGTGAGCCGGTCCCGAGAGGTGCGGGTGCGCGTGCCCGCGTCCTCGGCCAACCTCGGCCCGGGCTTCGACTCGCTGGGTCTCGCGCTCGGCTGCTACGACGAGGTCGAGGTCGCCGTCACGGACGACGGCCTTGTGGTCGAGGTCGACGGCGCTGGGGCCGAGTGGGTACCGCGCGACGAGAGCCATCTCGTCGTGCGCAGCCTGCGGGCGAGCTTCGACGCACTCGGCGAGCGGCAACCGCCCGGGCTTCGGTTGCGGTGCCGCAACGCCATCCCGCACTCGCGCGGGCTTGGCTCCTCGGCCGCCGCGGCGGTGGCCGGTGCGGCGGCTGCGGCAGCGCTCGCGGGCCGCGACCTGGAGGCCGAAACGGCGGCGTTATTGCAGGTCACAGCGTCGATGGAGGGTCACGCCGACAATGCGGCGGCGAGCCTGCTCGGCGGTTTCGTGATCGCCTGGAATAGCGGCGAACGCTACGACGCTGTACGGATCGACGCGCATCCCAGCTTGCGTCCTGTGCTGCTGGTGGCCACTGCGAGGTCCTCCACCAAGACGACCCGCGGACTGCTTCCCGACCAGGTACCCCTGGCTGACGCAGCCTTCACCGGCAGCCGCACCGCACTGGCCGTCCACGCGTTCACCGCACGACCGGAGCTGCTCATGAACGCAACCGAAGATCGGTTGCACCAGGGCTATCGGCGTCCCGCCTACCCGCGGTCCGCCGAGCTGGTCGACGCACTGCGTGCCGGCGGAATCCCCGCGACGATCTCCGGAGCGGGCCCGAGCGTGCTCGCCGTGCTGACAGCCGGCACACCGCCGGACCAGGTACCGGGCGATCTGGTGAACGAGGCGTTCACAGTCTGCCCCATGCCGGTCGATACGGCGGGCGTGCAGGTGAGCGGGGATGACGGTTAGGGAGGGGCGTGTTGCCGCCTCGCATGGATGGGACTAGGCTCGGTGGCGCACAGCGACCACGCGGCAAGCGTGGGTGGTGCCATTCCCTTCAGAACCTGCGTTCCGGCGCGAGTGGCCCACACACATGATCAAGCCCGTGGAAGCCGTCCACTTGCGCGTCGCAACCGGGGGCTGACCTTTCAGCGCCCGAATTGACGAAGCTGCCCGACATCGAAGTTCGGGTGGCGCATCCGCTGATCAGGGCGGGCACCCTGGTTGGTCAGGAAGGAATTTTGTGAGCGAAACCAACCTCATCAGCTCCGACACGGATCCCGGAGCAGACGCCGGCTCGACGCCGGACAGCTCTGGCTGGACTGATGACGCCGAACAGGCGAGCAAGACCGACAACGAGGCGAACGCCGACCAGGCTGACGCTCACGGCACCCCCGGCACGGCCACCGAACCGGTGAGCACTGTCGAGGCTGCCGAGGAGGCATCCCCCCAGGACAGCGCGGTGCAGACCGCGACGGAGCCGAGCCCTGCGCCGAACGGCGAGCTGAGCCCTGCCCTGAGCACCGAGGCCACCGCGGAAACCGCGGCGGAGGCCGACGCGCCTGCGGAGACTTCGGCGACCGAAACCGCCGCCGCGGCCGCAGCGAACGGAGAGGCCCCCCGACGCCGTACCGGCCTGTCGGGCATGGTGCTCGCCGAGCTGCGTGCGCTGGCGGACGAGCTGAAGATCCCGGACGCGGGTGGCCTGCGTAAGGGCGACCTGATCGCCGCGATCAAGCAGCGCCAGGACGGCGGCTCGGGCACGGCCGACCAGCAGCTTGCGCTGCCGGGCTCGGACGGCTCCGACAGCTCTGACGGCGCGGACGACTCCGACCGGCCGACCCGCCGCCAGCGGCGCGAGGCCCGGGG
>JACDBJ010000373.1 GCA_013695005.1 Pseudonocardiales bacterium | reverse complement strand
GGTCGGCTGGTGGCTGGCGTCGCCGGTGGTATCGCCGACCACCTCGGGATCGACGTCCTGTGGGTGCGGGGGGCGTTCACGCTGCTCGCGGCGCTGTCCGGCGCCGGCGTCATCGCCTACGTGCTGTGCTGGGTCTTCATCCGCCAGGAGCCGGCCGAGGTCGTCAGGCACGTCTCCCGCCGCGAGCGGCAGCAGGCGTTGGGGCTCGCCGCCCTCGGGCTCGGGCTGGCGATCGCGGGGTCGGCGCTCGGCGGGACGGTCTTCGGCTGGATCATCGGGCCGCTCGGGGTTGCTGCCGTCGGCGCAGCCGTGGTCTGGCGGGAGGCCGACGAGTCGCGCCGGCGCCGCTGGACGGCGGGTGCGCGTGCCGGGGTGTCCGGCGGCGGCTGGAAGACGATCGCGCGGGTGGCAGCCGGGGTTCTCTTCGTGGCGGCCGGCATCTCGGTGTTCCTGCTGGGACGCGTCAACCTCGGTCAGGTGCAGTTCACCCTGCTCGCGGTGGGCGCGACGCTGATCGGCGTGGGGGTGCTCACCGTGCCGTGGTGGGTGCGCCTGATGCAGGAGCTCGGGGAGGAGCGGCGCGAGCGGATCAGGGTGGTGGAGCGCGCCGAGATCGCGGCGCACCTGCACGACTCCGTGCTCCAGACCCTGGCGCTGATCCAGAAGCAGGCCGAGCAGCCACGCGAGGTGCGGCGGCTGGCCCGTGGGCAGGAGCGCGAGCTGCGCGGCTGGCTGCACGGGCCGACGGGCTACGGCGCGCGCAAGCAGGCCGGCGGGACGGACGGGCCCGCGGAGCCGGGCACGCTGGCGGAGGCGGTCACCGCCGCGGCAGCCGAGGTCGAGGACACCTACGCGGTCACGGTGCGGCCGGTGGTGGTCGGTGACTGCCCGCTGGACGAGCAGCTCAGCGCTCTGGTCGCCGCTTCCAGGGAGGCCATGGTGAACGCCGCCAAGCACGCAGGCGTCACCGAGGTCAGCCTCTACGTCGAGGTCGAGGCGGACGCGGTGAGCGTGTTCGTCCGCGACCGCGGGGTTGGTTTCGAGCCCGACCAGGTGCCGGCGGACCGGCACGGCCTGGAGAACTCGGTGCACGGCAGGATGGCGCGCTACGGCGGCTCGGTGAAGCTGCGCAGCGCGTCGGGCGAAGGCACCGAGGTGCAGTTGGAGATGCCTCGACAGAAGGTGCGGGAGAACGGATCATGATCGAGCCCAGCGAGAGCCCCGAGCCGGCGGAACAAGATGAGGCCACCCCGATCCGGGTGTTCCTCGTCGACGACCACGCGCTGTTCCGGTCCGGCGTCCGCGCCGAGCTCGACCCTGGCGTCGCGGACGTCACCGTGGTCGGCGAGGCTGGCTCGGTCGCGGAGGCGGTGGCAGGAATCCGGCACCTGGCGCCGGACGTGGTGCTGCTGGACGTACACATGCCCGACGGCGGCGGCGCCGAGGTACTGCGCCAGCTGCGGCCGGAGCTGCCGGACATCGTGTTCCTGGCATTGAGCGTGTCCGACGCGGCGGAGGACGTGATCGCGGTCATCCGGGCCGGCGCCCGCGGCTACGTCACCAAGACGATCAACGGCCGGGAGCTGGCCGAGGCAGTGCGCCGGGTCCGCGCCGGCGACGCGGTGTTCTCGCCACGGCTGGCCGGCTTCGTGCTCGACGCGTTCTCCGACCGGCCGGGGGCGGCGCCTCCGGTGGACCCGGAGCTCGACCGGCTCACGCCGCGCGAGCGCGACGTCCTACGACTGTTGGCGCGCGGCTACGCGTACAAGGAGATCGCGGCGGAGCTGTTCATCTCGGTCAAGACCGTGGAGACGCACGTCTCGAGCGTGCTGCGCAAGACGCAGCTGTCCAACCGCTACGAGCTCTCCCGCTGGGCGTCGGACCGGCGTCTGGTCTAGCGCGCGAGGCCGCCGAGCAGCAAGCCCACCGGCGCGACGACCTCGGTGACCGGCTGGGTGATGGTGGTCAGCGCCGGACCCGCAGGCGCCACGACCTTGTCCGCGGTGTTCGACAAGCCCGTGCTCACGTTGCTGGTCGTGTTGCCGACCTGCTGGACCGGCGCACCCAAGGGTGCGGGTAGCGCGCTCCCGACGTTGTTGGTCGTGCCACCAGCCGTCCGACCGACGGCGCCCACGGTGTTGTCGACCGGACCGGAGGCCGACGCACCGCCACCACCCGGCGGTGGAGTGCCGGGGGTACCAGGCGTGACCGGGGTGCCGGGGGTACCAGGCGTGACCGGGGTGCCGGGGGTGCCGGGTGCGCCCGGGCTACCGGGTACTCCAGGACCGGCCGGAAGACCTGGCAGTGCGGGCGAACCGGGCAGGCCCGGGATCACGAACGGCAGCCTGTTGGCCCCACCGATGGCGTTCATCGCCGTGTTCACGGCCCCGGAGATCAGTGCGGCGGCCTGGGGAAGGATCCTGGGTACGAGCGCGGTGAAGAGGTTCGCGCCGGCGCCGGCGGCCGCGGCGGACGCGTCAAGGGGGAGCTGGCCGATCTGGCCCGGAGTGAGCCCGTCCAGCACTCCCTGACCGGGGTAGGTACCGCCCTCGTCCACCGCCTTGGTGACCATGACCGCGGACACCCCGAGCGCGCCGACGGCGAGCAACGCACCGGCGGTCACCGCCACCTTCTTGCGCGGAAAGCGGGGACGATCGTCGTTCGGCCCTGTCGACCTACCGAGCGCCTCTTCGGGGCTGCGGCCCTCGCGTCGCAACAGCGCACCGACCCAGACCTGGTCGGATGCGGGCGGCGGGGCCGGCAGGTCATCGTCGGGACGGCTCCGGGACGCACGACGGAGCAGCTCCGCAACGGTGACCATTCCCGTAGATCCTCCACGGGGGTCGGCCGCAAACGCCATGTCAGACACGCTCGGGGGTCCTCCTCATGATGTGTATGTCTCAAAGGTCTACCGGACGTTTAGCCTGTGGGCCAAGCGAACCCGTCTGCTCTTCATCCGCTCAACGGTTCTCACCTGAATGGTCTAGATGGCCGCTCGTCGGCCGTGCGCGACCGCTCGGCCGTCAGGCGCTGTAGATCAGGCGTTGGGCCTGCGGTGACCCCCGTTGGCTCAGCTGCTGCGGTAGCGCTTGCGCGTGGTCTGCAACGCGTTGTTGGCCGCCAGCCCGCTGCCGGCGCCGAGCAGGATGGCGAGCACGTCCGGCACGACCCCGCCGGTGGTGAGCAGCAACGCCACCAGCGCCGCCACAGTGATCCCGCCGGCCACCGGCCAGCGGCTCTTCACGTACTGCGCGATGGGCTCGCCGCCGGCCCGCTTGTTCGCCGCCGAGGACAGCATCGCGAGGTAGCCGTCGTGGGCGACGGCGGCGACAAGCCCGACCAGGGCAACGATGAGCGCAACGAGGTGGATCACAAAGTCCATGGCTTCTACATTGCCATGCCGGCGTCGCGTCCGGTGATCAACTGCTGCCCAACTTGCCGCGGCCCAGCCGTAGCAGCAGCATGCCCAGCTCTCGGCCCTCGGCGCCGAGCTCGCGGAAGCGGGCCAGCACGTCGAACTCCCGGTTGTAGGCGATCCGCGGTCCGCCGGCGGCCACCCGAGCCACCCCCACCTGCTGGGACACCACGGTGCGGCGCTTGATCAAGCGCAGGATCTCGGCGTCGAGCTGGTCGATCTCCGCCCGCAGGCTGTCGATGTCGGCCGCCAGCGCACCGGCCGGCTGCGGGTTTGTCGTCGCGTTCACTGTCTGCTCCTGGTGGTCCGGCCTCGGGATCTCTGACGGAACTGGTCCGGAACGCGAAAACGCCCCGGGTCCGTGGACTCCGGGGCGTCGTGGTTGCTGTGTCGTCAGGCGGCCACGGGCACCGAGGTCCGGTACCCGTAAAAAAACTCGCGAGCTCGCGCTGACATGCCGCGAAGTGTGCCACACCGCCGGTCACGGGCGTGAGAGCGCCCCATCGGTGACCAGCTCGGCGTGTCGGACGAGACCGTCGACCACGGCGCTCGGGTCCGCTCCCGCGGCGAGCTGGGCGATCAGATGTTCGGCGGCCAGCGGGGCGAGCAGGGCGTGCGCGAGGACGCTCGCCTGCGCGGGTTCGTAGCCGGCCTGCTCGCACAAGACCGCCAGGTGGCGGTGCCAGAACCGAAAGGCGCCGATCCGAAACCGGGCGCCGACACTGGCAGTCTCGGACATCAACACCAGCTCGCGGTTGTCCAGCACATAAGCCAGGTAGGCGCGGACGAACGCCCCCGCCCGCTCGGGCGGCGCGGCCCCGGGGCCGAGGGGCGGCGGCCCGGACAGCAGCTCCTGCTGCAGCTCGCGTTCCCGCTCGTCCAGCAGCGCGACCGCCAGCCCGGCCTTGTCGCCGAACCGCCGGAAGACCGTGCCCTTGCCCACCCCGGCGGCGGCCGCCACCGCGTCAAGGCTGACCTCGCCGACGC
>JACDBJ010000354.1 GCA_013695005.1 Pseudonocardiales bacterium | reverse complement strand
CCGTCGGCGCGCACCACTGCCCGCAGTCGAGCGCGGTGAGCGCCTCACTCGCGGTGTAGGCCACCCCGGTGGCCGGGTTGGACTGGCCACGCAGCTGGATGTACCGGTCGTAGAGGTCCCCGCGCAGTGCGCGGACCTCGAAGTTCATCGCGGAGTGGTAGGCGCCGCACAGCTCGGCACACCGACCGACGAAGGCGCCCTCGCGGTCGATGCGGTCGATCTGGAAGACGTTGTCGGTGTCGTTCTTCTCCGGCCGCGGGAAGACGTCACGCTTGAACAGGAACTCCGGCACGAAGAACGAGTGGACGACGTCGGCCGCGGTCAGGCGGAACTCGATGCGTCGCTGCGTCGGCAGCACCAGCAGCGGAATCTCCTCCGCCGTGCCCTGCGTGCTGATCGTCTCGCCGGACGGCCCGCTCTTCCCCTGGTAGTCGAAGCGCCAGTTCCACTGCGAGGCCACGACGTCGACGGTGACGTCGGGCCGGGGCTCGTCGACGTTGACGAAGTTCTGCACGACGACGGTGGCAACGAACAGTCCGGCCACGATCAAGAACGGGATCACCGTGTAGATGATCTCCAACGGGAGGTTGTACTGGGTCTGGCGGGGCAGCGTGTCGTCGCCGGCCTTCTTGCGGTGGAAGACCACTGTCCAGAGAATCAGGCCCCAGACGATGACGCCGACGACCAGCGCGGCGAGCACCGACCAGATCCACAGCTCACGCATGGCCTCGGCCTGCGGCGTGACACCGACCGGCCAGCCGAGCCGGAGCACGTCCTGGACCGAGCAACCGGTCGTGAGCAGGGCGACCACCGCGGACAAGCCGGCCAATCTCGCCGCTCGACCTACCCGGGTGCGCACCACCTCGCTCACGTCGGCATGCCTCCAGCTCGTCGCAAACATGTGGTCCGCCAGCCCGCTGGGAAGCGTATCCGAGCGCTCCGATGATCGTCCGGTTGGGGCGCGCCGGGTCCGCGTGGTTGCCGCGGGCCGCGGCGGCATACTGACTCGTTGTGTGCGGACTGCTCGGACTCCTGACCGCCGACGGCGACACCGCGTCGAAGCTGCGCCCGGTGCGGGACGCGCTGCGGTGTGCCCGGCACCGCGGGCCGGACGAGAGCGGGGTCTGGCACGACGATGACGTGGTCTTCGGCTTCAACCGGCTCTCGATCATCGACGTCGACCTGTCCCACCAGCCGCTGCACTGGGGTCCCGCGGACGGGCCGGCCCAGCGCTACACGATCCTGTTCAACGGGGAGATCTACAACTACGTCGAGCTGCGCGCGGAGCTGATCGGCGAGCACGGCGTGAGGTTTGCCACCGAGGGCGACACCGAGGTCGTCGCCGCCGCCTACCACCAATGGGGCGCGGACGCCGTGCGCCGGCTGCGCGGCATGTTCGCGTTCCTCATCTGGGACGCCCAGGAGCGCGTGCTGTTCGGCGCGCGCGACCCCTTCGGCATCAAGCCGCTGTTCGTCGTCAACGGCCCGAGCGGGGTGGCGTTCGCCAGCGAGAAGAAGAGCCTGCTGGAGCTCGCCGAGCCGCCGCTGAGCCTCGACGCCGCCGCGTTGCAGCACTACCTCGTGCTGCAGTACGTCCCGGAGCCCGCGACGATGGACCGCGAGATCCGGCGGATCGAGTCCGGCACCAGCTTCACCGTCCGCCCCGGCGGCACGCCCGTGCTCACCCGGTACTTCTCCCCCACGTTCGCGCCCCAACCGGCGCCCGGCAGCCGCAGCGAGGCCGACCGGCTCTACCGCGAGATCGCCGACGCGTTGCGCGACTCGGTGGCCAAGCACATGCGGGCTGACGTCACGGTGGGCGCCTTCCTGTCCGGCGGGATCGACTCGACCGCGATCGCCGCGCTGGCCAAGGAGCACAACCCGAACCTGATCACCTTCACCACCGGTTTCGAGCGCGAGGGCTACTCCGAGGTCGACGTCGCGGCCGAGTCGGCGGAGGCCATCGGCGTGCGGCACGTCGTCCGCACGGTCAAGCCCGACGAGATGATGGCCGAGCTTCCGTTGATCGTCTGGTACCTCGACGAGCCGGTGGCCGACCCTGCGCTGGTGCCGCTGTGGTTCATCGCGAGGGAGGCGCGTCAGCACGTCAAGGTCGTGCTGTCCGGTGAGGGCGCCGACGAGTTGTTCGGTGGCTACACGATCTACAAGGAGCCGCTGTCGCTGGCGCCGTTCGATCGAGTGCCGGCGCGGTTGCGCCAGGCACTCGGGCGGCTGTCGGCGCGGATCCCCGACGGCGTGCGCGGCAAGGACCTGCTCCGACGCGGCGCGCTGCCACTGGAGCAGCGCTACTACGGCAACGCCCGCATCTTCCGCGACGGTGAGCTCGCGACCGTACTGCGCCAGTTCGACCCCCGGCGTACCCACGGCGAGATCACCGCCGAGCACTACCGCGCCTCGGCGGCGTGGGACCCCGTGGCCCGGATGCAGTACGTGGACTTGTTCACCTGGTTGCGCGGCGACATCCTCGTCAAGGCCGACAAGATGACCATGGCCAACTCGCTGGAGCTGCGGGTGCCGTTCCTGGACCCCGAGGTGTTCTCGGTGGCCTCGCGGGTACCGCTGTCGCAGAAGATCGCCGGCGGGACCACCAAGTACGCGCTGCGCAGGGCGCTGGACGGCATCGTGCCGCCGCACGTGCTCAACCGGGCCAAGCTCGGCTTCCCGGTGCCGATCCGGCACTGGCTACGCGACGAGATGTACAGCTGGGCCCGCGACATCATCCGCGACAGCCAAACCGATCACCTGCTCGACCTCGCCGAGGTGCAGCGGATGCTCGACGCGCACCGGGTCGGCTCGACCGACCACAGCCGCCGGATCTGGACGCTGCTGGTGTTCATGATCTGGCATGGGCTGTTCGTCGAGCAGCGGATCCGCCCCGAGATCCCCGAACCGCACTACCCCGTCCGCATCTAGAGCCCTTCCGCCCGTCCCCTGCCGGCCGTGATCGCCACGAGTGGACGTTTACCCGCGCTCACCGCGGCTGGATGTCCAGTCGCGGCGATCACCGGGGCCGGCGGGGCCGGCAAGGCCCTGGAACGCACTGCGGGCCGCCACGGTTTCCCGCGACGGCGCACAGTTGCGTCAGAAGATCAGTTGAACGAGTCCCCGCAGGCGCAGGACCCGCCGGCGTTGGGATTGTCGATCGTGAAGCCCTGCTTGTCGATGGTGTCGACGAAGTCCACGACCGCGCCGGACACGTACGGGGCGCTCATCTTGTCCACGCCGACCCGCAGCCCGCCAAAGTCGTTGAACAGGTCGCCGTCGAGGGTGCGGTCGTCGAAGAACAGCTGGTAGCGCAGGCCGGCGCAGCCACCAGGCTGCACGGCGATACGCAGGTGCATGTCGTCGCGACCCTCTTGGTCAAGCAGCGCCTTGGCCTTGCTCGCGGCCGCATCCGTCAGCACGATCCCGTGCGTCTCCACGGACGGCGTCGCAGTTGCGGTCTTCTCGGCGTTCTCGACGGTCATGGCTCTCCCTGTGCGCTCTTCCGATGCTCGCCTTGTGTCGAAACGTCAACCAGGCAACGGGTGTTCCTGCTTCATGGTGTCACATTCGGGCGGATCCGGTAGGAGGCGGTGGACGTGTACAGGCGCAGTAGGCTGACCCACGTGAGGTTCCTGCGCCGCGAGTCCGAGACCAGCGCCGACGACGCGGCCCAGGCC
>JACDBJ010000330.1 GCA_013695005.1 Pseudonocardiales bacterium | reverse complement strand
GCGGGCGGCCGGGTCGCCGACCCGGATGCCGCCACCGCGTCCGCGTTCGGCACCGACCCGTCGCTGTTCTGCCGCGACGGCCTGCACCCGTCCAGCGCCGGATACGCGCTGATCGCCAGTGCGCTAGCACCCGCCGTCCGGGCCGCGGCGGCAGAGGTAGCGAGCCGAAACTAGTGGCGGCCGGCGCGGCCGGCGAGCACGTGGACGGCTTCGGCCACTGCTGCCCTCCGGGCTACCCGGACCGCGGTGACGATCGGGCGCAGCGCGTCGGCGCGAGCCCTCGCCTCGGCGGCACCGAGCGCGCCGCCAGGGTCGTCCGCCGACGCCGCGGCCAGGATCGCCTCCACCTCGTCGGCGTGCTGCAGCACCCGCAAAGCCTGCCCCGGCATCCCGGCCGGCCACAGTGACGACGGCCTCGCCCGCAGGGTCGCCGCGATCTCCTCCCGCACGCCAGGCCGGTGTCGCGCGACGCCGAGCGAGGTGAGCACCGACGCCGACCGCCGTACCTGGTCGCGTAGCCCGCGCTCCGCCTCGGTGAGCGGGATGTGCTCCGCGGGCGGCCCCGCCTCGCTCACGCCGTAGACCGTCCAGCGCAGCACACCGTCCGCGGCCCACGACGGCACGAGACCGAGCCCGGCCTCCGGGAGCAGCACGCCCTGCTCGGCGGCGGTCGCCGCGCTGCTGAACAGTCCTGGTCCGGGCAGCCCACGGACGTCACCCGGTGCGGGCAGCACGAGCCGGGCCGGCCCGCTGGAACCGCCGGCGGCCCGCCGGATCGCAGCCAGCAGGAACGCCACCGAGGTGGCGGCCTCCGGCGCGGCGGGCAGACCGGTGACGATCCGGGCCTGCTCGTCGCCGGCGAGCACGTCGTGCCCGTCCGCCCACGGCGCCAGCGCATCGAGCACGTCGTCGGCGGCGGCGACGACGGCAAGCCAGGCGGACGCCCAGACGGTCAGCGTCGCGGCGGGACAGGGCACGGGCGCCAGGCTAGCTACGAGCGACCGGCGTGGCACTGCGGCCAAGCGGGTGACACGCCGATACGTTCGATCACATGTCGGTCATCCGGGCTCATGACTACGGCGACGTGTTCGCCGCCGATGGCCGGCGCCGGCCGAGCGCTGCGCACCTGCCTGAAGTGCCCGCCGAGCTGGGTCTGGTCGTCGAGGACGCGGCAGCGGAGTTCTGCGGGGCGGTCGTCGAGGTGGAGGCCAACCGGGTGACGTTGGAGGACCGCCACGGCCGCAGGCGGGTCTTCCCGATGCGCCCGGCGGGCTTCCTGCTCGACGGCCGGCTGACCACGCTCGTCAAGCCGGCCAGCGCCATCGGGAAGGCCGCCGGGCGGTCGGCGTCGGGCTCGATCCGGCTCGGCAACGTCGCGGCAAGAACCGCCCGGCAGAGCCGGATCTGGGTCGAGGGCCTGCACGACGCCGAGCTGGTGGAGCGGGTCTGGGGCCACGACCTCCGGGTCGTCGGCGTGGTCGTCGAGCCGCTGTCCGGCATCGACGAGCTGGCCGCGGCGGTGGCCGAGTTCGACCCGGGGGATCGGCGGCGGCTCGGTGTGCTCGTCGACCACCTCGTGCCGGGCTCGAAGGAGAGCCGGATCGCCGCGGCGGTGGCTGGGTCGCACGTGCTGGTCACCGGCCATCCGTTCGTCGACGTGTGGCAGGCCGTCCGCCCGGCCGTGGTGGGCATCCGGCGCTGGCCCGAGATCCCCCGCGGGACCGAGTGGAAGCAGGGCGTGTGCGACGCGCTGGGGTGGGGCGAGCCGAGCGACGGGGCTCGCCGGGTGCTCGGGTCGGTGCGGGGCTACCAGGACCTGGAGAGCGAGCTCATCGGCGCGGTCGAGCGTCTGATCGACTTCGTCACCATCGACGACTGAACTCTGGCAGGATTCGCGGCATGGCCGCCGTGGCGATCTGGCTTATCGCCGGCATCCTCCTGATCGCCGCCGAGGTGCTGTCCGGTGCCTTCGTGCTGCTCATGCTCGGCGGTGGGGCGCTGGCCGCCGCGGTCTCTGCCGGACTCGGAGCGCCACCGCTGGTGGACGCCCTGGTCTTCGGCGTGGTGTCGATCCTGCTGCTGCTGGTGGCAAGGCCGGCCATCCAGCGCCGGATGCACGCTCATCACGCGGTCACGGGTGTCGACGCGCTCGTCGGCGGCCCCGCGATGACGGTCAGCACCGTGGACGCGCACGGCGGCCAGGTCAAGATCGGCGGCGACGTCTGGTCGGCCCGCTCTTACGACCACGACCAGGTGATCGAGGCCGGCCGCCGGGTCACCGTCATGAGCATCTCCGGCGCCACCGCCGTGGTGTTCGCCGAGTAGCTCACAGGTCACAACAGAGGAAGGGGCTCATGGACACGACCGCGCTCGTCATCGTCGCGCTCATCGTGCTGCTGGTCGGGGTGGGGGTCTACCGCTCGGTCAAGGTGATCGAGCAGGCGACGGCGGCGGTGATCGAACGGCTGGGTAAGTACCGGGCCACCGCGCCACCCGGCCTGGCGTTCCTGGTGCCGTTCGTGGACAAGATCCGTGCTCTGATCGACCTGCGCGAGCAGGTGGTGTCGTTCCCGCCGCAGCCGGTGATCACCCAGGACAACCTCACCGTGTCCATCGACACGGTCGTCTACTTCCAGGTCACCGACCCCAAGTCGGCGGTGTACGAGATCTCGAACTACATCGTCGGCGTCGAGCAGCTCACCACCACCACGCTGCGCAACGTGGTCGGCGGGATGAGCCTCGAGGAGACGCTCACCTCGCGCGACGAGATCAACGGGCAGCTGCGTGGCGTGCTGGACGAGGCGACCGGCCGCTGGGGGATCAGGGTGGCGCGCGTCGAGCTCAAGGCGATCGACCCGCCGCCGTCGATCCAGGAGTCGATGGAACGGCAGATGAAGGCCGACCGCGAGAAGCGCGCGGTCATCCTGACCGCCGAGGGCCAGCGCGAGGCCGCGATCAAGAGCGCCGAGGGCCAGAAGCAGTCGCAGATCCTTACCGCGGAGGGCGCCAAGCAGGCGGCGATCCTCACGGCCGAGGCCGAGCGGCAGTCCCGCATTCTGCGCGCCCAGGGCGACCGGGCGGCGCGCTACCTGCAGGCGCAAGGGCAGGCCAAGGCGATCGAGAAGGTGTTCGCCGCCATCAAGGCCGGCAAGCCGACTCCAGAGCTGCTGGCCTACCAGTACCTGCAGACGTTGCCGCAGATGGCACAGGGTGAGGCGAACAAGGTCTGGCTCGTGCCGAGCGACTTCGGCAAGGCGCTGGAGGGCTTCACCAGGATGCTCGGGGCTCCCGGCGACGACGGCGTCTTCCGGTTCGAGCCGAGCCCGGACGACAGCGACGGTCAGGTCCGCCCGGAGGACGACGACGAGGCGATCGAGAAGTGGTTCGATGTGCGGACCGACCCCGAGATCGCCAAGGCGGTGGCCGCGGCCGAGGCGGTGGCCCGCAAGGACGTCCCGCCGCTGAGCCCGGTGCCCAGCGTCGTGGCTCCTCCTCCTTCGGTGTCATCCCCGGCGACAGCGCCGGCCCCGTCGCCCGCCCCTGCGCCGGCGCCAGGGC
>JACDBJ010000321.1 GCA_013695005.1 Pseudonocardiales bacterium | reverse complement strand
CGCCAACGGCGTGACCCCGGCCGAGCCCCCCACGCAGGCGCACCCGGCGCAGGCCGTTCCGGTCAAAGCCGACGACTTCGATGTCGAGGTCGAGAAGACCACCGTGGTCCAGCCGCCGGCCGCAGCGCCCAAGGACGCGCCCAAGGACGAGGCCAAGGACGGGGCCAAGGACGCCACGGATAGCGCGGCCGACAGCACGCCTGCTCGCGCAGACGGGGATGCGCTGGCTACCGCCGGTGCCGCGGACGGCGCCGCTTCTGAGAGTTCCACCAAGAGCGCGGCCGACAGCGACGCCGACGACCCTGACGACCCTGACGACGACGCTGACGCCGAAGGTGCGGAGCCGGCGCCGACGGCCATCACCAAGTCGACCGCCGACGACGTGAAGGCGACCGGCGAGGAGAAGGCCACGAAAGCGCCGACCGGCGCGGTGTCCGCAGCCGCAGCCGCCGAGGACAAGTCGGACCAGCCCGCCGGCACGACTCCGGCCGGCGCTGCCACAGCCGGCGCTGCCGCGGCTGCTACCGCGGGCGCGGAGGAGAAGACGTCCATCTTCGAGAAGCCCGACACGACCAACGAGCAGACGGTCGCCTTCCCGGTCTCCGCGGAAACCGAGCCGCCCGAGGAGCCGCGCGACCCCGGCAACGCCGCCATGGTGGCCGAGCTGACCGATGTCGTCGTGGTGATCGACGAGCGGCCCAGGTACCACGTCTCGGGCTGCCGGTTCCTGCCTGGCAAGACCGAGATCCCGCTGCCGGTCAAGGAAGCCGTCGAGCTGGGCTTCACCCCGTGCGGCTGGTGCAACCCGGACCGGACGCTGAGCAACAAGCACCGGGCCACCTCCAGCCGCTGACCGCCCGTACCGGCTGGACACCACCCGGTACGCTGGTGGTCACAGGCACCGATCCGGCCATCACCGGGGAGCCGCCGGAAGAACCGCCCGCAGCGCTCACGGCGCCGCAGGCCCAGTAGAACCGGCCGGGACGGCCCGTCACAGCCGACCATGAGCGGCCGTCCGCATGCACGTCGTGCGCCGGCAAGCGGGGTGGTACCGCGGTCGCGGGGAAGGTTCCTGTGGTCGTCCCCGTGCAGGCCCGCCACGCTGCACGAG
This sequence comes from Pseudonocardiales bacterium, assembly GCA_013695005.1. Taxonomy (GTDB): domain Bacteria; phylum Actinomycetota; class Actinomycetes; order Mycobacteriales; family Pseudonocardiaceae; genus Pseudonocardia. Next base: position 2,801 of record JACDBJ010000321.1, on the reverse strand, counting down.
GAGCACACGCCCGATGGGTTACCCCGCCGTCCCGGCCCGACCGTCGTTCCCTGAGCTGGAACGCGACGTCCTGAGCCGCTGGCAGTCCGACCGGACCTTCGAGGCGAGCGTCGTGGCTCGGCCGGCGGGCGAGCAGGGCAGCAACGAGTTCGTCTTCTACGACGGCCCGCCGTTCGCCAACGGCCTGCCGCACTACGGCCACCTGCTCACCGGCTACGTCAAGGACGTCGTCCCGCGCTACCAGACGATGCGCGGCCGCCGCGTCGAGCGCCGCTTCGGCTGGGACTGCCACGGGCTGCCCGCGGAGGTGGAGGCGGAGAGCCAGCTCGGCATCAAGCACAAGTCCGAGATCGAGGCCATGGGCGTCGCGGCGTTCAACGACGTCTGCCGGACGTCGGTGCTGCGCTACACGCAGGAGTGGCGCGACTACGTGACCCGGCAGGCTCGCTGGGTCGACTTCGACAACGACTACAAGACGCTCGACCTGGACTACATGGAAAGCGTCATGTGGGCGTTCAAGACGCTCTGGGACAAGGGGCTGGTCTACACCGGCCACCGGGTGCTCTGGTACTGCTGGCGCTGCGAGACGCCGCTGTCGGCCACTGAGACGCGGATGGACGACGTCTACCACGACCGGCAGGACCCGGCGGTCACGGTCGGGCTGCGGCTCCAGGCGCCGGACCCGGAGCTGGACGGCGCGCTGGCACTGATCTGGACCACCACGCCGTGGACGCTGCCCTCGAACCTCGCGGTCGCCGTCAACCCCGAGCTCGACTACGTGATCGTCGAGGCACGCGAGGAGCAGGGCACCGAGCGCTACCTGATCGCGGCGGACCGGCTGGCGCACTACGCCCGCGAGCTGGGCGAGGACCCCACAGTGCTGCGGCATTACCGCGGCTCGGAGCTGCTTGACACCGCCTACGTGCCCCCGTTCGACTTCTTCGACGGTCGGGAGAACGCGCACCGCATCCTGGCCGCCGGCTACGTCACCACCGACGAGGGCACCGGGCTGGTGCACATCGCCCCCGCCTTCGGCGAGGAGGACAAGGAGGTCACCGACGCCGCCGGGATCGTCGCGGTGAACCCCGTGAACGCGCAGGGCCGCTTCACCACCGAGGTGCCGCCGTATGAGGGGCTGCACGTCTTCGAGGCCAACTCGGAGATCGTGCGTGACCTGCGCGAGGCCGGCAAGCTGCTGCGGCACGAGACCTACCAGCACCCGTACCCGCATTGTTGGCGCTGCGGCAACCCGCTGATCCAGCGCGCGGTGGACAGCTGGTTTGTCCGGGTCACGCAGTTCCGCGACCGGATGGTGCAGCTCAACGAGCAGATCAGCTGGGTGCCGGCGCACGTCCGCGACGGCCAGTTCGGCAAGTGGCTGGAGGGCGCCCGCGACTGGTCGATCTCCCGCAACCGGTTCTGGGGTAGCCCGATCCCGGTGTGGGTGTCCGACGACCCGCGCTACCCGCGCACCGACGTCTACGGCTCGCTGGACGAGCTGGAGCGCGACTTCGGTGTGCGCCCGAGCGACCTGCACCGGCCGTACGTCGACGAGCTGACCCGACCCAACCCGGACGACCCCACCGGCCGCTCCACGATGCGCCGGGTACCCGAGGTGCTGGACTGCTGGTTCGAGTCCGGCTCCATGCCGTTCGCCCAGGTGCACTACCCCTTCGAGAATACCGAGTGGTTCGAGAACCACTACCCGGGCGACTTCATCGTCGAGTACAACGGCCAGACCCGGGGCTGGTTCTACACGTTGCACGTGCTGGCCACCGCCCTGTTCGACCGGCCGGCCTTCGAGAGCTGTGTGGCGCACGGGATCGTGCTCGGCGACGACGGCCTGAAGATGTCGAAGTCCAAGGGCAACTACCCGGACCCGCTCGAGGTGTTCGACCGCGACGGCGCCGACGCCATGCGCTGGTTCCTGATGTCGTCGCCGATCCTGCGTGGCGGCAACCTGGTGGTGACCGAGCAGGGCATCCAGGAGGCCGTCCGCCAGGCGATGCTGCCGCTGTGGAACACCTGGTACTTCCTCGCCCTCTACGCGAACGCCGCGGGCGTGGCCGCGCGGCGTCGCACCGACAGCGAGCACCTGCTGGACAGGTACGTGCTGGCCAAGACAGCCGAGCTGGTCGATGCGGTCACCGCGGCGATGGACGACTACGACATCGCCGGCGCCTGCGAGGCGGTGCGCGACCACGCCGAGGTCCTCACCAACTGGTACGTCCGGCGGTCACGGGACCGCTTCTGGGCCGGTGACCAGGACGCGATCGACACCCTGCACACCGTGCTGGAGCTGACCTGCCGGGTGGCCGCGCCGCTGCTGCCGTTGACCGCGGAGGCGATCTGGACCGGGCTGACCGGCGAGCGCTCGGTGCACCTGGCCGACTGGCCATCAGACGATCGGACCCACGGCTCTGCCGGATTGTCCGCTGTCGCGGACGGCGAGCTGGTGGGCGCGATGGACCGGGTCCGGCAGGTGGTGTCGTCGGCGTCGTCGCTGCGCAAGGCGCGCGGGCTGCGGGTGCGGCTACCGCTGCAGCGGCTCACCGTCGCGGCGGCGGACGCGCTGGATCTCGCGCCGTTCACGGAGATCATCGCCGACGAGGTGAACGTCAAGAACGTCGAGCTGACCGCCGATCTCGACACTCACGGACGCTTCGAGCTGACCGTCAACGCCCGTGCCTGCGGGCCGCGGCTCGGCGGCGACACCCAGAAGGTGATCAACGCCGTCAAGGCGGGGGAGTGGCAGCAGGCGGCCGACGGCACGGTGACCGCCGCCGGCATCGAGCTGCTGC
>JACDBJ010000281.1 GCA_013695005.1 Pseudonocardiales bacterium | reverse complement strand
CGACGGACCGGGCGCTGCCGGGCGACCCGCGGGCGATCCGTGACCGGCGCGCTCACTGCGGCACCTCCAGCCGTTGGGCGGCGCGCAGCCGGACCGAGGAGGCCCGCGGGTTCTCGGCGATCTCCGCGTCATCGGCAAGCTCGGCACCGCGGGTGATCAGCTGGAACTCCGGGCCGTGGTCGGGCAGCTCGACCGGCAACCCGACCGGGGTGCGGCTGGCAGCCCGCGCGGCCAACGTCCGCTTGACGATCCGATCCTCCAGCGAGTGGTAGGCCAGCACGACGGCCCGACCGCCGACGGCCAGCGCGTCCAGCGCGGCCGGCAGGGCCTCGCGCAGGGCGTCCAGCTCGCCGTTGACCTCGATGCGCAACGCCTGGAACGTCCGCTTGGCCGGGTGACCGCCGGTGCGCCGGGTGGCCGCGGGCACGGCTTGGTACAGCAGCTCCACCAGCTCCGCGCTGGTGCGCAGCGGGTGTTGCTCGCGCCGCCGGGCCACCGCGGTGGCGATCCGGGCGGCGAACCGCTCCTCGCCGTAGTCGCGGAGCACCCTGGTCAGCTCGGGCACGGAGTAGTCGTTGAGCACGTCGGCCGCGGTGCGCCCCGCTTCGGGGTCCATTCGCATGTCCAGCGCGGAGTCCTGCGCGTAGGCGAAGCCGCGGTCCACCGCGTCGAGCTGCAGCGAGGACACGCCGAGGTCGAACAGCACGCCGTCGAACTGAGGCACGGCTTCCCCACCCGAGACACTGGCGAGGACGTCGGGCAGCTCGTCGTAGACCGCGCGTCGTAGCACGGCGCGCTCGCCGAACGCCGTGAGGCGGCGCGCCGTGACATCAAGGGCCTGCGGGTCCCGGTCGATGCCGATGAGCGTGAGCTCGGGGTGGGCGGCGAGCAGCGCCGCGGCGTGGCCGCCGAGACCGACCGTGGCGTCCACCAGCACCGCCGGGCGGCCGGACAGCACGGGCTCGAACAGCTCGAGCACCCGGGGAAGCAGGACGGGCACGTGGCTCGGGCCGGACCGACCGGACCGCGGTTGCGGCACTTGCGGCACGTCGGTCATCCGGCTCAGTCTCCTTCCTAGCCCTGGGGCCTGCTGTCACGCGTTCTGCTTGCGTTCACACCCCGATGCCGCTCGGTCCCGACCCGCACAGCCGGCCTACCTGGCACCGGGGAAGGTGCACCAGGGCTGCCGCCTGCGGACCGAGGCCGCGAGGCACCGGGCTCGCCCGGTCAGAAGATCCCGGGCAGCACCTCCTCCTGCGCCTGCGCGTAGTCGTCCTCGTGCTCCTGCTGGTAGCGCGCCCAGGACTGCGCGTCCCAGATCTCCAGCCGGCTGACCGCACCGATCACGACGCACTCCTTGGCCAGGCCGGCATAGCGGCGCAGCTCGGCGGTGATCGGGATGCGGCCCTGCGGATCCGGCTGCTGCTCGTCCGTGCCGGCGAACAGGTACCGCTGGTAGGCCCGGACGGCCTCGTTGGTGAACGGCGCCTGGGCCACCTTCGCGGCGAGCTCGGTGAACACGTCGCGAGGGAAGACGTACAGGCAGCGGTCCTGACCCTTAGTGATCATGAGTCCACCGCGCAGCTCCTCGCGGTAGCGCGCGGGCAGGGTCAGCCGGCCCTTGTCGTCCAGTTTGGGGGTGTGGGTACCGAGGAACACGGCACCCCCTCCCGCTGATCACCGACGGCGCTTCCAATGCGCCCCAAGGATCACCACATTACCCCACTTCTCACCACGGTCAACGGCCCATAAGCTCGAAACAGGTACCTCTTGCGACGTTCGCGCAGTTCGTAGCGGTGGGGCACGGTGGGGCTGGTTCACCGGAACGGCTGGCGCCGATCCCGCGGGCCGCCGCTCATGAGGGCCGAATCGGCGGCCGAACGGCCCGAAACATGTCGCTCGACATGAACAGCCGGCTGCGTGAGATGCGCCGGTGCACTCCGGTGGGGCAGGGTGGGGAGCTAGGCCAGCGCGGAGCGGAGCGAACGCCCAGCCCGAGAGCACCACCCGTCCGTGTGAACGACCGCTTTCCGGTTTGGCACACTGCGTAGGGCGCATACGGCAGTCGAGTTGGAGGTCGAGTGACCACGACGAGAGGCTTGTTCGACCCGACTACGGGGGCACCGGTCGGAGCGTCGATGCAACCCTCGCCGCCATCGGAGGCCGCGAACGCCGACGGCGCGAGCCGGCCGTCCAACGGTCAGACCCCGCACAGCCCGCCGACGGCGGCGCTGCCGGTGCCTGCGCTGCAGGACGTGATGGCCAGGGTGGCGGCCAACATGCAGCGGGTCATCGTCGGGAAGCCGGACGTGATCCGGATCGCGCTGATGACCCTGCTCGCCGAGGGCCACCTGCTGGTCGAGGACGTCCCCGGCGTCGGCAAGACCTCGCTGGCCAAAGCGCTGGCCCGCTCCATCGGCGGCTCGATCAGCCGCATCCAGTTCACCCCGGACCTGCTGCCCAGCGACATCACCGGGGTGTCGGTGTACCGGCGCGAGACCGGCAACTTCGAGTTCCGCCCCGGCCCGGTGTTCGCCAACGTCGTGATCGGCGACGAGATCAACCGGGCATCGCCGAAGACTCAGTCGGCACTGCTGGAGTGCATGGCCGAGCACCAGGTGACCGTCGACTCGCACACCTACCAGCTCCGCGGGCCGTTCATGGTCATCGCGACCCAGAACCCGCTGGAGATGGACGGCACCTACGCGCTGCCCGAAGCCCAGCGCGACCGCTTCACCACCCGGATCAGCATCGGTTACCCCGACCCGGGGGCCGAGCTGGCGATGGTCGACGAGCACGCCGCCACCGACCCGCTCGCCACGCTGGCGCCGGTCACCGACGACCGCGAGATCCGTGCCGTGCAGGCCGGTGTGCGCCGGGTACACGTCGCGACCGAGATCCGCCGCTACGCCGTCGAGCTCGTCGGCGCCACCCGCAGGCTGCACGAGCTGCGGCTGGGTGCCTCGCCGCGCGCCACGCTGCACCTCGTGCGGGCGGCTAAGGCAACCGCGGCGCTGGCCGGTCGGGACTACGTGGTCCCCGACGACGTGCAGGCCGTGGCCGCCCCGGTCCTCTCACACCGGCTGCTGCTGTCGTCGGAGACACTGGCAGCCAGACGCTCCACGGCAGACCTGGTTCGTGATCTCGTCGCCCGGCTGCCGGTCCCGCAGCCGGCGACCACCAGATCGTGACAGGTCCAGCGTGAGGGGCGGGGCCCCTGGGTTGACGACCCGCGGGCGCTGCCTGATGGCCGCCGGCGTCGCCACCGCGGTGTGCTCGGTACTGCTCGACGAGCGCGACCTGCTGCGGGTGGGCGTGTTGATCACCGCGCTGCCGTTGCTCGCGATCCTCATGACCCGCATGTCCCGCGTCGCGGTTCAGGCCGAGCGGGTGATCGACCCGCCACGGCTGCCGGTCGGCTCGACCGCCGAGGTCACGGTGACGGTCAGCAGCCGCTCGCCGTGGAGCGCCGGTAGCATGTTGCTGGAGGACGGTGTCGCCGACGCCGCCGGGGCATCGGGCGGCGCTCCCCCCCGCTTCACCCTGCTGCGGCTGCCGCGCCGCCATCCGGTCGAGCTGGCCTACCCGTTGCGGCCGACACAGCGCGGCCGGCACCGGGTCGGGCCGCTCAGCGCGCGGCTCACCGACACGTTCGGGCTCGCCGCGGTCGACCGCGAGCTGGCTCCGGCCCAGCTGCTCAGCGTCCTGCCACGGGTGGTCGGACTGCAGCACATCGTCCCTGGTGGTGGAGGATGGGCCGTCGCGGGCGCGGCAGGCGCCACCGCCAACCGGTACGGGCACGGCGAGGTCGACGTGGCGGTGCGGCCCTACCGCCAGGGTGACGAGCCGCGGCGGGTGCACTGGCGATCGACCGCGCATCGTGACGAGCTGATGGTCCGGCTGGAGGAGCGCCCGCAGCGCAGCGGTATGACCGTGCTGCTGGACCGCCGCGAGTTCGCACACCGCGGCACCGGCCCGAACTCCAGCCTCGAGTGGGCCGTTTCGATGGTCGCCAGCGTGTGTGTGCACCTCAGCGAGCGCGGTGAGCCGGTGGTGCTCGTGACCGAGGACGGCGCGCGGGTCGGGGCCGACGGCGGAGCCGACGCATTGCTGGATGCCCTCGCCGGGTTGCGGAGCTCTATGCGGGCCGACCTCAACGGGCCGGTGCTGCAGCAGCGGCTCAACGAGGCCGGCACCGACGGCGTGCTCGCCGTGGTCGGGGCGCTGGGCGCCGCGGACCTGCGGCAGCTGCAGCAGCTTCGGGACCCGGCGCCGGAAGGTGCGGCGCACGTTGTGCTGCTGGACACGGCGAGCTGGGGTGGCCGCGAGGTCGCGCACGGTACGGCCGGCAGAACCCTCAAGGACGGTGCGGGCGGTCGGGACGTCGGGGACGCCGTGGACAGCGCCGGGCGGCTACGTACCGCCGGCTGGACGGTCACGGTGGCCACCGCTGCTACGCCGCAGGACCAGGCATGGCGTGCGCTCGTGGACGCCGAGGCGGTGCGGCAGTGAGC
>JACDBJ010000234.1 GCA_013695005.1 Pseudonocardiales bacterium | reverse complement strand
GCCGCGGCGTGCGGGCTGCTGGCCCTGCTCGCGGGCGGCCGGCTGGCGCAGGGACCGTTCGATCCCGTGCAGCTGCCCGCCCTGGTGGTAGCCGGTGCGGCGTTGCTACTCATCGGGCTCCCGGCCGCCGCGGTGGCGGTGCCCGACACGCCACCGGACAGGCAGCGCACACCTACCCGCCTGCGCCTGCCTGCCGGGCTCGAGCGCCTGCGGCGGCCCCGCCGGTCGCCGATCCCGCCGCCTAGGGTGAGGCGGTGAGCCGGTACCGCATCCAGTTGCCCGTCCCGGCCAGGGTCGTCGTGCTCGTCTCCGGCAGTGGCACCCTGCTTCAGGCGCTGCTGGACGCCTCCGCGCGACCCGACTATCCCGCCGAGGTCGTCGCCGTCGGAGCGGACCGTGCCGGCGTCGCCGGCTTGGCGCGCGCCGAGCGGGCCGGCCTGCCCACCTTCGTCGAGGCCGTGGCCGAGTACCCCGACCGACCAGCATGGAACGACGCCCTCACCGACGCCGTCGCCCAGCACCGGCCGGACCTCGTCGTCAGCGCCGGGTTCATGAAGATCGTCGGGCCGAAGTTCCTCGCCGGCGTGGCCTGCCCGATGCTCAACACGCATCCCGCGCTGCTGCCGGCGTTCCCCGGCACCCGCGCCGTCACCGAGGCGCTGGCCTACGGGGTCAAAGTCACCGGGGCGACCGTGCACCTGGTCGACGCCGGCGTGGACACCGGGCCGGTGGTGGCGCAGCAGGCGGTGCCGGTACGCCCCGGCGACACCGTGGACGGGCTGCACGAGAGGATCAAGGTCGTGGAACGTGAACTGCTGGTCGACACCGTCGCCGCGCTGGCAGCGCAAGGCTGCACCGTCGACGGCAGGCAGGTGAGCTTCCCGTGAGCGAGCGTCGACCCGTCCGGCGCGCGCTGGTCAGCGTCTACGACAAGGCGGGCCTGCTCGACCTCGCGACCGGGCTGCACGCGGCCGGTGTGGAGATCGTCTCCACCGGCTCGACCGCGCAGCGGATCGCCGACGCCGGAGTGCCCGTCACCAGGGTCGAGGAGATGACCGGGTTCCCCGAGATCCTCGACGGCAGGGTGAAGACGCTGCACCCGCGGGTGCACGCCGGGCTGCTGGCCGACACCGGAAACCCCGAGCACACCGAGCAGCTCCGCAAGCTGGCCGTCACGCCGTTCGAGCTGCTGGTCAGCAACCTCTACCCGTTCACCGACACGGTCGCGTCGGGCGCGAGCCCCGCGGAGTGCGTCGAGCAGATCGACGTCGGCGGCCCGGCGATGGTGCGGGCGGCGGCGAAGAACCACGGCAGCGTCGCGGTGGTGGTCGACCCCGCGCGCTACGGCTGGGTGCTGGAGCAGGTCAACGCCGGCGGCTTCGAGCTGGCCGACCGGCAGCGGCTGGCCACCGATGCGTTCCGGCACACCGCGACCTACGACATCGCGGTGGCGTCCTACCTGGGCAGCGTCGTCGCCCCGGACCCGGACACGGTGTTCCCGGCGTGGGTCGGTGCGAGCTGGCGGCGCAAGGCGGGTCTTCGCTACGGCGAGAACCCGCACCAGGCCGCGGCGCTGTATGTGAACGAGGATCCTGGTCCCGGGCTCGCGACGGCAGAGCAGCTGCACGGCAAGGAGATGTCGTTCAACAACTACGTCGACGCTGACGCGGCGTGGCGGGCGGTGCACGACCACGAGCAGGCGTGCGTGGCGATCATCAAGCACGCGAACCCGTGCGGCATCGCGGTGTCGCCGGACGGGGACGTCGCGGCCGCACATCGCAAGGCGCACGCGTGCGACCCGGTGAGCGCGTTCGGCGGGGTAGTCGCGGTGAACCGCGAGGTGAGCGTCGCGATGGCCGAGCAGGTCGCGGAGATCTTCACCGAGGTCGTGCTGGCCCCGTCCTACGCCGACGGGGCAGTGGACGTGCTCGCCGGCAAGCGCAACCTGCGGGTGCTGCGAGCTTCGCCGGCGTCGCGGCGGGGGGCGGAGTTTCGCCCGCTGTCGGGCGGGTTGTTGCTGCAGCAGAAGGATGCGATCGACGCGCCCGGCGACGACCCTGCGACCTGGACGCTGGCGACGGGTGATCCCGTCGACGACGCGACGCTGGCCGACCTGGTGTTCGCCTGGCGGGCCAGCCGGGCGGTGAAGTCCAACGCGATCGTGATCGCCGCTGACGGGGCGACGGTCGGCGTGGGGATGGGCCAGGTCAACCGGGTGGACGCGGCGAAGCTGGCCGCGCAGCGGGCCGGTGACCGGGCGCGGGGCGCGGTGGCCGCGTCGGACGCGTTCTTTCCGTTCGCCGACGGGCTGCTGGTGCTGCTGGAGGTCGGTGTGCGGGCGGTGGTGCAGCCCGGCGGCTCGGTGCGCGACGACGAGTCGAGCGCTGCGGCCAAGACCGCAGGCGTGCCGCTCTACCTCACCGGCACCCGGCACTTCGCCCACTGATGCGACGGGCTACCGCCGGCGCGGTATGAGCCAATAGCCGCTGGGAGGACGCCTCGGCCACCGCCGACCTCGTACCGTGTCGTCATGGCGGCACCGTCGGACGCGATGCGCGGGTGGAGACCGCCGGTTGCGTTGGTCGACGTCGGGGTCGTCGTCGGGGTGGCGCTGGTGATCTCGATCGCGATCACCGTGGCGCGCGAGTCCAACTCTGGCCCGCCGGACGCGCTGGCCTATGCGCTGGGCGGGCTCATCGCGGTGCTGGTGCTCGGGCGCCGTCGCTGGCCGCGCGGCGTGCTGATCGGCTCGGCGGCGGTCCTGGTGCTCTATTACGCGCTGCAGTATCCGGGGATCTCGCCCGCGTTGGCCCTGGCTGTGCCGCTGTATGTGGCCGCGGTCGCCGGGCGGATCAGGTGGTCGTTGGGTGTCGTGGCGTTCTTCGTGCTAGCGGCGGTGCTCGTGCGTGCGGGCGGGGAACGGGAGCAGCTGCTGCCGCTGCTCGTCGACACCGTGGAGACGACCTCGCTCATGGTCGTGGTCGTGCTGCTGGGCGCCAGCATGCGGTCGCGCCGGCAACGGGCTGCCGCCGCTGCCCGCGCGTTGGCCGCCGCGGAGGCGGAGCGTGAGCGGGAAGGCGCCCGGCGGGTCGCCGAGGAACGGCTGCGGATCGCACGTGAGCTGCACGACGTGCTGGCCCACACCATCGCGACGGTCACCGTGCAGGCCGGGGTCGCCGTCGACGTGCTCGACGACTCGCCGGCCGAGGCGCGAGCGGCGCTGCGTGAGATCCGCACGGCGAGCCGGGCGGCGATGGAGGAGCTGCGGGCCGCGGTCGGGGTGCTCCGCGACGGCGACCGTGGCGCACCGCTTGCGCCGTTGCCGACCCTTCAGCAGCTCGATGGGCTGCTGTCGGTTGCCCGGAGGTCCGGGGTGCACGTCGGACTGGATCGCAGCGGGGACTCCCGCCCGCTGCCGGCGGCGGTCGAGCTCACCGCCTACCGAATCGTGCAGGAGTCGTTGACCAACGTTGTGCGCCACGCGCGCGCTGGCACAGCCACGGTGGCGCTGCGGTACCGGCCCGACGCCCTCGTCGTCGAGATTGCCGACGACGGCCCTGGCCCTTCGCAGGGCGGCGACGGCGCCGCCGGGCACGGCATCAACGGCATGCGGGAGCGGGCCGCGGCGCTGGGTGGCTCGCTGTTGGCCGGCCCGCGTGACGGCGGTGGGTTCGGGGTGGTGGCCACGCTGCCACTGGAGCTGCCGACGTGACGATCCGCGTGCTGCTGGCCGACGACCAGACCCTGGTGCGGGCCGGGTTCCGCCTGCTGTTGGACCGCGCCGCCGACATCGACGTGGTCGCCGAGGTGCAGGACGGTGCGCTGGCCGTCGCGGCGTGCCGTGAGCTGCGGCCCGACGTGGTGCTGATGGACATCCGGATGCCGGTGCTCGATGGGCTCGCCGCGACCCGGGAGATCGTCGGCGATCCCACGCTGGCCGCGACGCGCGTCGTCGTGCTGACCACCTTCGAGCTCGACGAATACGTGTTCGAGGCGTTGCGGGCCGGTGCGAGTGGGTTCCTGGCCAAGGACATCGAGCCCGAGGACCTGCGGCGGGCCGTGCGCGTGGTCGCCGCGGGGGACGCGCTGCTCTCGCCACGCGTCACTCGCCGACTGGTCACCGAGTTCGCCGGCCGGCCGGCCCGACCCGCGGCCGACAGCACCCGGCTGGCCGTGCTCACCGACCGGGAGCGCGAGGTGATGGCGCTCGTCGCGGGCGGGCTGACCAACGTCGAGATCGGCCGCGAGCTACACATGAGCCCGGCCACCGCCAAGACCCACGTCAACCGGGCCATGATGAAGCTCGGAGCGCGGGACCGCGCCCAGCTCGTCGTGCTCGCCTACCAGACGGGCCTGGCCACCGCCTGATACCGCGCGCGGCGCACCGCAAGCGCCCGCCGGCTACCCCCGATGCGGTATCCGGTCGCGCCGCTGAGCCGACGACGTCGGGCGGGGTCATCTCTAGCGTCGAGATCATGTACGAGACCGTGGTGAATCTCGACGAGGGGTTGTCCGCCCTGGCCATGATCGCGTGGTTGGTCACCGGCTACCGGGTGGCCCGGATCGCGTTCCGCCCTGACGAGCGGAGAAGGCGTCGCAGCGCCCGGATCGTGCTCGGGCTACTGGGTGTGGACGCGCTGCTGCTCGCGGCCAAGCTGGGCAGCGTCGGCTTGCTGTGGGGCTCAGCCGGCTGGTCGTTCGCGCAGAACCGGGTGCTGGTCGAGCTGCCGGTGCTGCTCGCCGGGGTGCTGGCCGCGTTCGGGCTCGCCGCGCCGCGGCTGTGGCGGGTGGCTCGCCAGCACGACCCAGGGC
>JACDBJ010000229.1 GCA_013695005.1 Pseudonocardiales bacterium | reverse complement strand
GATGGCGCAGGTACTCGCGCACCGACTTCTCGACCAGGAAGTCGACATCGGAGGTGATGTCCCGATCGCCTTTGAGGGTCAGACGGGCCGGGGCATGCGTGCTGACCAGTTGGCTGGCCAGGCTGGCTGCGTCCGTGGCGATGCCCAGAAGACGGCGGGCCTCATGGGCGTCGAAGGTGCCCGCCGTGCTGCTAGATCCCAAGATCGGTCTCCCTGAGCGGCCGCACGACCAACCCTTTACTGGTCCAGGGCTCACGCGGGTCGCTCGACAAGCGTTCCAGCCATTGCATCTGACTGTCGAAGTAGTCCCAGTAGGGCGTGCCTCGGTCGAAAACCAGCATGGGTCCCTCGGTGCCGCGCTTGCCATGGCCGTAGAGCATCACGCGGCAAGAGTCGTCGATCTTCTCGATAGCGAAAGAGCACGGAAAGTTGAACGTGAAGATCCGCAGCCCGGCCGTGGGTGTGGCGGGCACGATGCGACGGCCGGCGGCGAGCAGCGGGCGCAGGATCTCGCGGGCATAGCGTGCCGGATCCTCCATCGCGGCCTCGACCGGCTCCAGCCGGTACCGGTCGCGGCGGGACTCACACCCCGGCTCCATGACGTAGAACGTCACCGGGATCTGCGCTGCTTTCGCCTCGAACAGCGGCAGCATGTCGTCTTTAGCGTAGAAGTTTCGGCTCAGACCGAAAACGGATACTTCCTGCGTCGCACCACGAACGCGAGTGATCAGATCATCCAGGACATCGGGATTCGTGCGCGGCCAGATGCCGGCCAGTCCGGCCATTGCGACGCCGCTCATGGCGACGGCCGGCGGTGACGTCGTGCCGTTCTTGGTCAGAAGGTGTCCGGCCAACTCCGGCGGGCACGGCGCGAAGAGCGACCTCACATCGTGTTGCGGGAACAGGGATTCGAGAACGCGGCACGCATCGGGGTAAGGAAGCTCACGGATCTCGCCGCGAAGCCACCGGTAGAACTGCGCGTGCTTCGGCCAACTGCCTACCAGTTTCGGGTCGATACGGCGAGCGACCTTGTCCCACTCGCGCGCGAAGGTCGAGTGCTTCTGCCAATGCCGCGCACGGAGCAGGGCCTTGAGCAGGGTCGGCTGGCTGTCGACCGCCGAGCCGTTCATGGCGGCAGGCTAGCAGCTAAGAGACAAAGAAGATACGAGGGGTGGATGACAAGAGGCCAGGAGAGAGCCTGAGGCGATACCGATGGCACTTGTCTCGCTGCGAGCGTCATGGCAGTTGAGTCCATCGGAGGTAGCAGTGTCCAGTACAAATAGGCCGGTCGGTCGGGTAGCCCCGGTTCGGATACAGGCACCACCTGGGCGGCACGGGGACGGGCCAGTGCACATTCGGGTGGACAACGCGCTGGCCGGATTGTGGCGAGCTCCGTCGGACTACGAGGTTGAGCTGAACGACTGGCGTTGCAGCTGGGATCCACAGTTCGACTACGTGGAGATCGAGAACAGCCGGTTGGCGTTCGCCTACCTGACAGAGATGATCGACAGGGGCGTCCCGCCGGCGGCGCTGAGCGTCGTGCGGCTGGCTGGACCAGAGGCGTACCGCTGATGCTCCGCGACCATCGCCGACCGTCCGTTGCGGAGCTGCGCTCGGCGGCGATGGCGTTGACCGGCCACGGCTGGCCGGTGCTGCGCGGCACCTACCGTCGGCATGACGACGGCCTCCCGGAGTGGGTCGGCCGATCCGACGCGGTGGGCCTTCGGCCGGTCGACGACGACTGGCCCACCACGTGGACGCTCCGAACCGTTGAGGTCGTTCGCTGGTGGCAGCGCGAGCCCTACTCCGTTCTGGTGGCGTGCGGGCACGGAGTGGACTGCGTCGAGTTGCCAGCTCCCGCCGGTCGCCAGGCGTCGGCCCTACTTCGTGCCGCGCAGCTCGATCCGCCCGCCATGGTCACGCCGGTCGAGACGGTGGTGCTGTTCGTGGGCACCCATCGCGGGCAACGGCCGGTGGTGGTCTCAGGAAGCCTGCGATCGGCCGGGTCGTGGGTGGCTATCCCGCCCACGGATGGTTACCACTGGCTGCGCGCACCCGGTTCGGTGGGATGGCGGCTGCCCGAGTTGCGAGCCGTGAGCCACGCCGTGAGGGCTGCCGCGGTCGGTCACTCGTGAGCCGCCGTGCGCCGGTGCGTACGGCCGGCGAGGCGCGACGCCCTGGGGTGCTCGCGCGGAGCCGTTCACGCGCGCGGCGCCTGTCTTCGTCACGGCCTAACCGCGCTGGCCGTCCTGCAGCGAGCCTGTCGAATGTCACGGGTCACGGTGACCTCCGGGCCGATCGGTCGGCGTGGCGTCGTTCTGCCGTGCGGTCATCATCATCAGCGGCGGCGATGGCGCCCAGACCGATGCCACTTCCGTTCCGAACGGTAGGTTTCGGCCATGGGAACAGACCGAAGCGCGACGACCCGCTGGGC
>JACDBJ010000223.1 GCA_013695005.1 Pseudonocardiales bacterium | reverse complement strand
GCGCGGAGTCGTCGGGCGCCGGGTCGGTGGTGGCCACCGCGGTGGCGGCGGCGTCGGGTTCGGCCGCACCGCGCGGCCACAGGGCGATCACTCCGACCACCGCGAGGACCACCACCAGAGCGGTCGCGACGATCTCGCCACGCCAGCGACGCCAGCCAGGCCTCACGTGGTGGCCTCGACGGGCGCCTCGACCGGTGGCGGATGCTCGACGGGCGGCATCCCGGCGAGCGCGAGGAGATGGCTGGTCTCCGGTCCCTTGACCAGCGCGGCGGCCTTGACCGGGTCGGTCGGGCCGAGGCCGTAGGAGGGGCAGTCGGCGGCGAGCGTGCACACGCCACATGCCGGCGTGCGGGCGTGGCACACCCGGCGACCGTGGAAGATCACCTGATGCGAGAGCTGCGTCCACTCCTGGCGCGGTACCAGCTCCGCGACCGCCCGCTCGACCTTGACCGGGTCCTGCTCGCTCGTCCAACCCCACCTCCGGACCAGCCGGCCGAAGTGGGTGTCCACCGTGATGCCGGGAACACCGAACGCGTTGCCGAGGATGACGTTGGCCGTCTTGCGCCCGATCCCGGGCAGGCTGACCAGGTCCTCGAGACGGCCGGGAAGCTCGCCGTCGAAGCGGTCGACGATCGCCGCACCGAGCCCGATCAGCGCCGAGGTCTTGTTCCGGAAGAAGCCGGTCGGCTTGATCAGCTCCTCGAGCTCGGCCCGGTTCGCGGCGGCGTAGTCGGCGGCCGTGCGGTAGCGGGCGAACAGTGCGGGCGTGACCTCGTTGACCCGGACGTCGGTCGTCTGCGCGGACAACACCGTCGCCACCGCGAGCTCCAACGGCGTGGAGAAATCGAGCTCGCAGTGCGCATCGGGGTATGCGGTGGCCAGCGCGCGGGTGATCCGCCGCACGCGGCGCGCCAGGCCCAACCTCGGTTCTCCGGCGGCTACTCGCGCCGCCAGGGTGCGCGCTCGACGCCCCGGATTCTCCACCTCGCCCAGCCTACGGTCGCCCTGCGTCGCCGCGGCGCTGGGCCGCTCGGGGGTACCCCTGCACCTCCCGGGTACGAACCTCCACAACTTGCGCGCCACGCCGACCCCGGTGCGGACAGCGCCGCCGCCATGCGAGAGCATTCGCCCTGCCATGACTGCCTGGTTTTCGATACTTGTCCCGCTGCTGGTCATGTTGTTTGCGCTCGCCATGGAACGCATCGAGTCCCGGCTGCGCGATGCCACCGTGCGCCAGGAGGAGCTCGACGATCTCCTGGATCACCCGCAGGCCGACGAGGTCGGGGTGCTGTTCCGGCAGGGCACGGCCGATGCGCTCGAGGTTTTTCGGCGTCGCGGCAACGCTCCCCAGCCGGTTCCGGCGACCGGTGCTCCGACGGTTTCGTCCTAGCCAAGGAGCCGTCAGCGCCGTTCCGCCGCCGTCACAGTCCGTCTTCGCCCTAGACTGCCGGGCAACGATCGACAGGAGGCGGCGGTGGACGACGTACTCATCCGCGCAGGCATCTTCCAGGGTGTAGACCCGGCGGCTGCCGAGTCGCTTGCCGACGCGCTCGAGTCCGTCGAGTTCCCACGCGGGCACGTGATCTTCTCCGAGGGTGAGCTCGGCGACCGGCTCTACATCATCTCCAGCGGCAAGGTGAAGGTCGGCCGCAAGGCGCCCGACGGCAGGGAGAACCTGCTCGCGGTGTTCGGCCCGTCGGACATGTTCGGCGAACTGTCGATCTTCGACCCTGGCCCGCGGACGTCGACGGCGACCACTGTGACCGAGGTGCGCGCGCACACCATGGACCGCGCCGCATTGCGGGAGTGGATCAGCAAGCGGCCGGAGATCGCCGAGCAGCTGCTGCGGGTGATCGCGCGGCGGCTGCGCCGCACCAACAACATGCTCGCCGATCTGATCTTCACCGACGTGCCGGGCCGGGTGGCGAAGTCGCTGCTGCAGCTGGCCCGGCAGTTCGGCAGCCAGGAGGGCGGCCTGCTGCGGGTGACGCACGACCTCACCCAGGAGGAGATCGCCCAGCTCGTGGGGGCCTCGCGGGAGACGGTCAACAAGGCACTGGCCGACTTCGCCTCGCGTGGCTGGTTGCGGCTGGAGGGCAAGAGCGTGCTGATCCTGGAGCCGGAGAGGCTCGCGCGCCGGGCCCGGTGACCTTGCTCTAATTTACTGGTACGTTCGTACCAGAACTGGCATCCTGGACGGATGTCCGCCACTTCGCACCCAACCACCTCGCCATGGGCGGCGCTGACCGCATCGGGCGCGCTCTGGCCGGTGCTGGCCTCCGCGCTGGGGCGGCTGCCGATCGCGATGATCGGGTTGGCCACGCTGCTGTACGTGCAGCGCGTGACGGGCTCCTTCGGCACCGCGGGGTTGGTCTCGGCCGGCACGCTGGTCGGCACGGCCGTCGGCTCGACGCTGCAGGGGCGGCTCGCCGACCGGCTCGGCCCGACCCGTCCCCTGCTCGTGGCCGCCGTGCTCTTCGCCGCGGCGGTGACCATGCTCGTGCTGGCCGTGGAGGCGCGCGCAAGCCTGTTTGTGCTGATCAGCGCCTCGATGGCGGTCGGACTGTTCATGCCGGGGCTGCCCGGGGTGTCGCGCGCGCTCTGGTCGGACCTCGTGCCCCCAGGGCCGCGACGCGATGCCGCCTACAACTACGAGGCGATCAGCTTCGAGGTGTTCTTCATCCTCGGCCCGGCGATTGCCGCGCTGCTGGCGACGGGGCCATGGGCCGGCACCGGGCTCGTGACTGCTGGGCTCGCCATGCTGACCGGCACGGTGCTCTTCGCCCTCTCTCCCGTCGCACGAGCCCGCCGTCCCGGTGCAGTGCGCCCGCCGTCGGTGGCAGCGGCCGCCGGGCGTCGCCTGCTCGGCGCGCTGGCCGATCCGGGGATGCGCACGGTGGCGCTGGCCTCGCTCGGGTTCGGCGTCGTCATCGGGGTGGTGGAGGTCGGGGTGCCGGCGTCCACCACGGCGGCCGGCGCGCCCCAGCTCGGTGGTGTGCTGCTCAGCCTGTGGTCGGTGACGTCGGTCGTGGCGGGACTGCTCTACGCCCGCTGGCCATGGCCCCGGCCGCTCGGGCTGCGGATGCCGGCGCTGCTGGCGGGGTTCGGCCTTGCGGTGGCGGCCATGGCGGCCGCGAACGGAGTGCTGGCACTCGCGGCGCTGATGCTGCTCGCCGGCTGCCTGATCACCCCGCAGGTCACGGCGCACTCGCTGGCGGTCGAGGTCGTCGCGCCGGCCAGCAAGGCGACGGAGGCCTTCGGCTGGGTGATCACCGCGGCGACGCTGGGCCTCGGCGGTGGCCAGGCCGCCGCGGGGCTGCTCGTCGAGTTCGGTGGTCCACCCGCCGCGTTCGTCGCGGGCGGGCTCGGCG
>JACDBJ010000213.1 GCA_013695005.1 Pseudonocardiales bacterium | reverse complement strand
CCACTTAGGCGGCCTGAATCCGGTCAGCTGGTCCTGAGTCCTCGACGGACTATCGATCGAGGCCGAGCTCGCCGGCTCGGACACCGTCGATCAGCGCACGCCACTCGTCGTACGTGAAGGCGAGGATGGGGCTGCTCGGGCCGAGCTTGCTATCCCGCACGCCGACCCATCCGGGCAGCTCGGTGCTGATCTCCACGCAGTTGTCGGCTTTGGTGGAGTAGGTAGACTTCCGCCAGTTCGGTGCGACGGCCAGCGCGTTTAGGGCGTCTTGGTGGTTCATGGTCGTAGGTCCTCTGCGGCTTGCGTGAGGGCGGCCCGGGACTTCTCCGGGTTGAGCGCTTGTACCCGGAGCCGGGTGAGCACGTCCCGGTACTCGGTGATCTCCTCGGGTTTCTCGTAGTAGATCGGCTGAATCCTGGTTTCGACGTAGGTTACGCCGGGGTCGCCCACCAGATCGGACGGGAAAGACAGGATCTGGAAGCTGCCATCGCCACCGGGGTGGGCACCCGAGTCCGCTGGCAATACCTGGATCTCGATATTCGGTCGCCTCGACAGCTCGACCAGGTGTGTGAGCTGTTCGGATGTGACAGTGGGGCCGCCGACGAGGCGTCGGAGCACGGACTCGTCGAGGACCGACCAGAGATGCACGGGCGGGTCTGTGCGGTCCAGAACCTGCTGTCGCGCGATCCGCAGCTTGACCCCCTCGTCCACATCGTGGTCGGGCAATTCCGGGTTCCCTTGCCGGATGATCGCTTCGGTGTACGCAGGGATCTGGAACACACCGGGGACGACGATCGCGGCGAAGCTCTCGATGCGGCCGGCGGCGCGCTCCAGGCCGAGGAATAGGTCGAAGTGTTTCGGGACGGCGGAACTGTGGGCGGTCCACCAGTCCTTGCCTTTGCGGGCAGCGGTAAGCAGGTCGATGAAGAACGGTGTGCGTTCGGCGACCCCGTAGAAGTCGAGCATCACCTCGAGCTCCGCCGCTCTGGGCAGGTTCCGCATGGTCTCGATGTGGGTGACGTGTGAGAGAGCGCAGTGCAGGCGCTCCGCGACCTGCTGACGGCTGATGCTGACGTCCTCCCGGAGCTTCCGCAGCTCTAGCGCGATCCAACGTTTGAGGACCGTTGGGCTCGATGACGCGACCACGGGTGGCGGCCTTCCCTTCGTGAGCCGGCCTCTGACAGGACGTTAGCGGCGCGGGTCACCGTCGTGTCTTGTCAATCACAATGTAACGTGTTACAAACTATCAAGTACATCGCACCTGCTTCACTGTAGCGGTTGATCGTTCGGCTTGGTTGGTACACGCCGGCTGATGCCAGCCGCACTCGATCTAGCGGCGGGGTCCGGGCTTGTCGCTCGAAGCCCCCGGCCTCCGCCGCTGTCCAGCTCGATGCTTACTCGGACGGCAACGCAGGAGGCGGGATGGGGCTCACGGATCGGCCCGAAGACGCAGTCGGCTGCTACGACGCAGTGGGACGGTGGCGTCAGCTGAAGCTGACCCGCAGCGCTCGGGGTGTCACCATCGTCGCGCCGCCCGGCGAGGTCGCCGACGTCGGTCTTGCCGAGCTTGACGAGCTGCGTGTGTGCCTGGCTCGCTTGGCGGCGGCCGGCGCCCGTTCCGCGTCCGATCGCGACCGATGACAGCGGCAAGCGGCACCGTGCTGGAGCCGGTCACCGGTCTCCCCGGTGTCGACGGCCCAGTACGACGCAGCGGCGCCACTCGCGGCGTTTGCGCACTGTGGCGTCGGTTGAGATTCGGATCGCACCATGTCGTGCCCTGCCGGGACGCCCGAGGGTCTTCGGCACGGCTGGTGATCCACCAGGGGATCACCGGGGTTGTGATCTCAGCGTCCGCGGCCGGGCCGATAGCGCTGACGCCACGGCAGGTACGTCGCCTGCGAAGCGCTCTGCACAACCTCGAACGTGCGGAGCCGGCGCGCGGCGACGAGACGGCGGCTGGCCGGTGAAGTCGGACGCGATCTTTCCCGGAGGCCATGTCGGCGGTGCTCTGCTGGACGTGAGTGAGTGCGTGGGGCCGACCTTCCAAGGTCATGGGCCGTCGGCTGGCCAACTCGCCATGATCATCCGCCTCTCGCGCTGCAACCTTGCGTGCGTTGGCTGCGACGTGCCGCACACCTGGGACTGGTCGCGTTTCGACCCGCGGCTTCACAGCCGCCGGTTCAGCGTGGACGAGCTCGCCAGTTGGGCGCTCGGATCATCCGCACAACTGGTCGTCATCACCGGTGGCGAGCCGCTGCTGCAGCAGCCTCAGCTCGTGCCCCTCGTCAGGTGCCTTGCCAACGCCGGGCGCTGGGTGGAGATCGAAACCAATGGCACGTGCGCACCCGAACCGGCGCTGACTGTGGTCACCGATCTCTTCGTGGTGTCACCAAGGCTCGCCAATGCCGGCGCGCGGCTGGTGCCCGCGCAGCGCATCAACCCGGCGGCCCTGGAAGCGTTCGTCGCGTGCGGCCAGGCCGTCTTCGCCTTCGCGGTCAGGGACCACAGCGAGCTTGACGAGATCGCCGAGCTGGAGCAGCAGTTCGCGTTGGCGCCCATCTGGGTGATGCCCGCCGGAACCGCTGCGACAACGGTGCTGGCTGAGCTGTCATGGCTTGCCGAGGCAGCGGTACTGCGCGGCTGGCATGTGTCGACGCGACTGCAGTCTTTGCTGAGAGGAGGCCCAGCATCGCAATGACTCGGACGCCGAAGGCCGGTCGAAGCGCCGTTATGCGGTTCGACGGAAATCATCATCCGCTCTGACAAGAAGGAAGGGTTTCATCATGACCATCGACAACTTCCAAGCTGTCGCCGAGAACAGTGCTGATCTTGATCTCGACGTCAGGATCGTGGTGGCCGGGCCGGTGGCCGCAGCGTTGCTGGGCAGCACCGACGATGGGTGCGACACCCGCAAGGATGGCGACTGCTGACCGCCTTCCGCGGCTTTACCCGGGTAGGGCAGGTTTGGGGTGCGGGAGCGTGGCCGGTGGTACCGGCATGTCGATGCGGCGCTGCTACGGGCAACGGTGCACGGCAGCGACGTGGTTCCCGCGCTCTGGCCTGATCTGGCCGATCCTGCCGAGGTCGAGCAGTCGTGCGCCTGGCTTGACGAGGTGTGGTCGCGGGTCGCTGTCTCGGAGGCCATTGCCGTAGCGAGCCCGACGCTGGCAGATCGCGTCGAGGCCGTGCGACTTGGGCTCCGGCCTGGTCCTGAGCAAGTGCGGCGCATGGTCATGTCGGTCGCGCGGTATCTCGTGCGGATGCGTGGCCGAGCGACACCCTTTGGCGCGTTCGCCGGGGTTGTTCCGCTGCGGTTCGGGGTTCCGGTGTCGGTGGGGTGGACGGAGTGTCACCAGGCCCGAACCCGTGCAGGCGGGGTCTGGCTGGCGGCGGTCATCGCCGAGCTGGAGGGTTGTTCCGAGCTGCGGGCTCGCCTGACGGTGACGGCGAACGATCTCGCCGTTGTCCGGGGTGAGCGGCTGGTGGTGCCGTGGCAACCACACGCTGGTCATCCCAACCGGCGGGGCGTGGTCGAGGTGTCGGTTCGGCACAGCCCGATCGTCGCGATGATCGTGCGGATGGCCCGGTCGCCGGTCGGAGTGGGTGATCTGATCGCGAAGCCGGGTGCGGACTTCGGCACAGCTTCGGTTGCGGCGCTCGATGCCGTGGTGGCCGAGCTGATGGCGCGGGGTGTCCTGATCAGCGACCTGCGCCCGCCGTCGACCAGTACCGACAGTCTTGCCCATGTCCTGCGCCGACTGCAGGGCGTCGACGCGGCCGCCGTCGCGCAGGTGGCGCCCTTGATTCGCGAGCTGGGTGCGATCCACGCGGAGCTGCAGGCGGCCGATCAAGCGTCGAGTTGGGTTGACGGGAAGGCCAGGCGGGCGGCAGCCGCTCGTATGCGGGCGTTGTCGTCTACCGACGACTCGACGTCCGCCGGCCAGCCGCTGACGCTGGATCTGCGACTCGGCGCCTCGGTGGTGTTGCCGCCGCAGGTGGTGAGCGAAGCGGAGTGGGCGGCGAGTGCGTTGCTGCGGCTGTCCCCGGCCCCGGCGGGCAAGCCCGGCTGGCAGGAGTACCACACCCGCTTCTTGAACCGGTATGGGTCAGGCGCGGTGGTCCCGGTCGAGCAGCTTGTCGATTCGACGACCGGGCTCGGGCTCCCCAGCCATTACGGCCAGCCGCGAGCACCGGCCGCACTCGTGTCGCCGCGTGAGGAGCGGTTGGTGGTTCTGGCGCAGCGGGCGGCGTTGGACGGTGCGCGGGAGGTCGTGCTCGACGAGGCGGGCATCGACGCGTTGGCCGGAGACAACGGCCGGGACGAGGTTCGGCCGGCCCCGCATCTGGACATCTGTGTCGACGTCCGCGCGCGCACTATGGCGGCGTTGGCAGCGGGGGCGTTCACGTTGGCGGTGACCGGGATCGGCCGGACCGCGATCGCCACGAGCGGGCGGTTCCTCGACGTCCTGTCCGGGGACGACCGGCGGCGGATGGTCGGGCACTACGGCGAGCTTCCGGTCGCGGTCAGTGGCGCGGTGGCTGCACAGTTGTCGTTCCCGCCGCACCATCCGCGGGTGGAGAACGTCGCCCGGGTATCGCTCGTGCTGCCTGAGCTGGTGAGCCTGGGCGAGCACCGCGACCACGGGCAAGGCCGTATCCCGCTGCACGATCTTGCCGTCTCGGCCGACCACGACCGGATGTATGTGGTGTCGCTTTCGCGGCGGTTGGTGGTGGAGCCGGTGCTCACCCATGCACCGGCCCGACACACGATGCCCGCGCTGGCACGTTTGCTGTTCGAGCTGCCGCGGGCCGCGAGCGCGGCGGTGTCATTGTTCGACTGGGGAGTGGCCGGCTGTCTGCCCTACCGGCCTCGGGTGCGCTACCGCCGCAGCATCCTGTCCGCGGCCCGATGGCGCGTGTCATCGGCGGATCTGCCAGGCCGGGGCGCGTCGCAGCGCGAGTGGACGACGGCGCTGGCGGCGGTCCGGGACCGGCTGGACCTGCCCGCCGATGTGTACGTGGGCACGGCCGACCAGCGGCTACGGCTGCAGCTCGACGACCCCCTGGACATGGCGCTGATGCGCGCTCACTTGGACGACGCTCCGGACACGGTCACCGTGGTGGAAGCGCCCACGGCCGCTGATCACGGGTGGATCGACGGCCGCGCACACGAGGTCGTCATCCCCATGGCCAGCATCGCTACACCAGCCCGCGCCCCCGCGGTGGTGACCAGGCCGGGGCCGTTGCCGCTGATCGAGCGCGGACACAGCGTGCAGCCAGGCGCAGACGTGTTGTTCGCGAAGCTGGCATGCCACCCAGAGGTGGTCGACACCATCATCACCGGCCACCTGCCCGGTCTGCTCGCCGCGTGGGACAACCCGCCGTTGTGGTGGTTCGTGCGCTACCGCAGCCCGACGCCGCATCTGCGGCTGCGGCTGCGCTGCCAGCAGGACTACGGGCAAGCCGCCGAGCGTGTCGGGGCGTGGGCGGCCGAGCTGCGCCGGCAGGGCCTGGTCGGCGATCTGGCCTTGTGTACCTACGAGCCGGAGACCGCCCGGTACGGATCGGGTGCGGCGATGTCCGCCGCGGAGACCTTGTTCGCCGCCGACTCCGTGGCGGTCCTTGCGGAACTCACCGCTCTGTCATCGAGGCCAACCGGCACCGGCTCCCCGCTGGTGCAACCCGAGGCGCTCACCGCGGCGAGCCTGGTCGAGCTGGTCTGCGCCCTGACCGGGAGCCGCGACGCGGCGATGCAATGGCTGGTTGACCACCCCGAACTCGCCGGCCGCGCACGGGTGGATCGCGACGCCCAACGGCAAGCCCTCGACCTGGCCGGCGTCGGCTCGGACATCTCGATCGAGTTGGGCAGCTCGACACTGTCGAGCATTCCCGGTGGCGCGCGCATCCACGATGCCTGGCAGGCCCGGCGGGTGGCAGCGACCCGCTATGCCGAGCTGCTGACCGCCGAGACCACCCAGGTGCGGCCGGCATCGGTGGCGGTGTCGCTGCTGCACCTGCACTACGTCCGCGCGCACGGGATCGACCCCGATGGCGAAGCGCTCACACACCGGCTGGCCCGCGGCGTCGCCCTGGCCGCCACGGCCCGCCGGGACGGAAGCAGCCGATGAGCCTGCTGATCGACCCGCTGGCCCGCGCCGCCGCACACGCGAGGGC
>JACDBJ010000210.1 GCA_013695005.1 Pseudonocardiales bacterium | reverse complement strand
CGTGCGCATGTTCGGACCGGGCATCGACGTCGACGAGGACCCGGCGACCGGCTCCGCCGCGGTTGGGCTCGGCGTCTGGCTGGTGGACCGCGGGCGGCTGCCCGCCGACGGCCGCTCGGAGCTCACGATCAGCCAGGGTGCGGAGATCGGCCGCCCGTCCCGGCTTGAGCTGACGGTCGAAGCGTCCGCCGGCGCAGCGATACGGACGTCGGTCGGTGGCCGCGTCGTCCCCATCGCCCACGGCCAGATCACCCCGCCGCCGTGAGAGGGACGCTGGTGCTGTGGGGGCCGTCCCCCTGGACAGCACCCACGTCCCTCTCACGGACGTGCGAGGGCAAGGGCCCGGCGGATCTGGTCCGCGGTGGCGTCCGGCCGCCGGTAGACGTCCGCGGCGATGAACCGGTAGATCCGCCAACCCAGGTCGGTCAGCCTGGTGTAGCGGCGCGCATCACGGATCGTCCCGTCACGCGTCCAGTGATCCTCTCCCTCGTACTCGATGCCGATCCGCGCCGCCGGGTAGGCGAGGTCGAGCACGGCCACGGTCCGCGCACGTTCGTCCGGCACCGGATGCTGGACGGTCGGCCGCGGCAGTCCGCGCAGCACGAGAACCATCCGCAGCCGCGTTTCCATCGGTGACTCCGCCATCGGCTCGGCCAGCTCGACGGCCTGCGCCAGACGTCCGTGGCCCCTGGCGCGCGGGTGGCGGTCGCGCACGTCCAGTACCGCGCCCGGACGAAACCCGAACCGGCCGGCCAGCGCGTCGACGGCCACCACGCCTTCGACCAGATCGCGCCACCGGACCAGGTCGTACGCCGTGCGCACCGGAGTGGTTACGGCGACGCCGGTCGGCATCTGCCGTACGTCCTCCGGTCCCAGTCGATCGCTGTGGACGATCACACCGGGATGCTTGCGGACGTGCTCCCCGCACACGATGACCTCGGCGGGCGTCTCGGCGGGGGCGCACGCTGCCTGGAGCAGCTCAGCTGCGGAGTAGCCGGCGAGCACACCTCGGCCGCCGAACAGCAGGTAAGCGGCATGCGAGCGCAGCCCCAAGTCGAGGCCCAGCGCGGACGGCACGTACACGTCGGGGAACACGCGCCGAAACCGCGAGCCGCGCAGCTGTGCCTTGGTCAACACGCCGGCGCGGACCGCGTCCGAGCCGCGAAACGCCGCGTCCAGCACCCTGCCAGGGTCGCCGATCGCCGCCGTCGCCGTGGCGCTTTCGTCGAAAGGGACACCAGGGCTGTCGCGCCGCCCTCCGAACAGCACCCTTGTCCCGTTCGTGCTGCGGGCGCCGGGCGGGCGGCGGTCAGTAGGGGGTGGGGATCCAGTGCAGCGCGTCGATCGGGGGTCGGCGGTAGCCGTTGTCGTCCTGGCGTTTCGGCAGCTCGAGCGCCTCGTGGTGCACGGCTTCGTAGGGCACGAGCGAGAGCAGGTGCGAGATGCAGTTCAGCCGCGCTCGGCGCTTGTCGTCGGCGTCGACCTCCCACCACGGCGAGTCCGGGGTGGAGGTGTGCTCGATCATGATGTCCTTGGCCCGGGAGTAGTCGACCCAGTGCCGGCGGGACTCCAGGTCCATCGGCGAGAGCTTCCAGCGCCGCGCCGGGTCGTTCAGCCGCGACTGGAACCGCTTCTCCTGCTCCTCGTCGCTGACCGAGAACCAGTACTTGACCAGTTGGATGCCCGAACGGATCAGCATCCGTTCGAAATCGGGCGCGGTGCGCAGGAACTCCCAGTACTCGGCGTCGGTGCAGAACCCCATCACCCGCTCGACGCCGGCCCGGTTGTACCAGGACCGGTCGAAGACAACCATCTCGCCGCCCGCCGGGAGGTGGTCGACATAGCGCTGGAAGTACCACTGGGTGCGCTCACGCTCGGTCGGCGCCGGCAGCGCGACGACCTTGCAGAACCGCGGGTTGAGCGGGTCGACGATCCGTTTGATCGTCCCACCCTTCCCGGCGGCGTCGCGGCCCTCGAAGATCACGACCAGCCGGTGCCCGCTCTTGCGGATCCAGTCGAGCATGTGCACCAGCTCGATCTGGAGCTTCTCCAGCTCGCTGGCCTCGTCCTTGCGGCGCATCGGCTCACGCTAGGTCGGCACCACTCTGCGAGCAATGCGTGGCCTGCGGCGATCATTGCCCGATGGACGCGCAACCGCGGCTCGGGGTGGACATCGGGCGGGTGATCATCACCGGGCCGGACGATCCGCACGGCGCAGACACCGCGTTCTTCGGGGCCGACGAGCAGGCGATGCTCGCCACACCCGCGGTCGACGGCGTCTTCGACGTCCTGCCCCGGCTCGTCGAGCGGTTCGACGGACGGGTGTGGCTGGTGTCCAAGTGCGGCGAGCGGATCCAGCGGCACACCGAGCAGTGGTTGGCCCACCACCGGTTCTTCGAGCGCACCGGCGTCCCGGCGGGCAACCGGCGCTTCTGCCTGCGCCGCGTCGACAAGGCCGTGCATGCGCGCGAGCTGGGCATCACCCATTTCGTCGACGACCGGCTCGACGTGTTCGAAGCGCTGCGCGACGTCATGGCGCACCGCTACCTGTTCGGCCCGCAACCGCGGCCGGCACCGGACTGGGTCCAGCACACGCCCGACTGGCCGGCCGTCGAGGCCGCGATTCTGGCGAGCCACCGGTAGGTGTCTCAGCGATACTGGCGGGTAACACCGCCCCGGCCGCAGGAGGCCCACCAATGGCCCGGCTCGCCCAGACTCCTGGTCTGACCGACGTTCAAACCGAGATCCTGTCCACCGTCCGCACGTTCGTGGACAAGGAGATCATCCCGCACGCGCAGGAGCTCGAACACTCCGACAGCTATCCCACCGAGATCGTCGCCGGCATGAAGGACATGGGGCTGTTCGGGCTCACGATCCCGGAGTCCTACGGCGGGCTCGGCGAGTCGTTGCTGACCTATGCGCTGGTGGTCGAACAGATCGCCCGCGGCTGGATGAGCGTCTCCGGCGTGATCAACACCCACTTCATCGTCGCGCACATGATCACCCAGCACGGCACCGAAGCGCAGAAGCTGCACTACCTGCCGAAGATGGCGGAGGGGGAGATCCGCGGCGCGTTCTCCATGTCGGAGCCGGAGCTGGGCAGCGACGTGGCGGCGATCCGTACCAGGGCCACCAAAGACGGCGACGAGTACGTGATCAACGGTCAGAAGATGTGGGTGACCAACGGCGGCACGTCCAACCTGGTCGCCGTGCTGGTCAAATCCGACGAGGGCGCCGAGAAGCCGCACCAGAACCTCACCTGTTTCCTCGTCGACAAGCCGGAAGGGCTCGGCCCGGTCGCGCCCGGCCTCGCCGTCCCCGGTCCGATCGAGAAGATGGGCTACAAGGGCGTCGACAGCACCGAGCTGGTGTTCGACGGCTACCGCATCGGCGCCGACCAGGTACTCGGCGGGCAGCCCGGCGCCGGCTTCACGCAGATGATGGACGGCGTCGAGGTCGGCAGGGTCAACGTCGCCGCCAGGGCCTGCGGCATCTCCATCCGCGCGTTCGAGCTCGCCGTGTCCTACGCCCAGCAGCGCAAGACCTTCGGCAAGCCGATCGCACAACACCAGGCGATCGCGTTCAAGCTCGCCGAGATGGCCACCAAGGTTGAGGCCGCACATCTGATGATGGTCAACGCCGCCCGCCTGAAGGACTCCGGTGAGCGGTTCGACGTCGAGGCCGGCATGGCCAAGCTGCTGGCCAGCGAGTACTGCATGGAGGTCACGCAGGACGCGTTCCGCATCCACGGCGGCTACGGCTACTCCAAGGAGTACGAGATCGAGCGGCTGATGCGCGAGGCCCCGTTTCTGCTTATCGGCGAGGGCACCTCGGAGATCCAGAAGACGATCATCAGCCGCGGCCTACTCCGGGAGTACCGGCTCGGATGATCGCTGGCATGATGGGCGCCTTGCACTGGAGGTGAACTGCCGTGGTCACTCCGTTCGGCGGCACCGGGGGGCGTAACACCCCTGGGCTGCCCAACCTGCCGACGCCGCCCACCGGCTGGCCCGTCGGGTCATACGCCACCTACGAGGAAGCCCAGCGAGCCGTCGACTACCTCGCGGACAACGAGTTCCCGGTGGGAGACGTCACGATCGTCGGAGTCGACCTCATGCTGGTGGAACGCGTGATCGGCCGGTTGACCTGGGGTCGGGTGCTGTTCTCCGGGGCGTTGTCCGGAGCGTGGTTCGGCCTGTTCGTCGGCCTGCTGCTCAGCTTCTTCAGCACGGCAACCAACCCGATCGGGCCGATCCTCGTCGGCCTGGTCAGCGGCATCGTCTTCGGCGTGGTGTTCGCCGCCGTCGGTTACGGCGCATCCCGCGGGCGGCGCGACTTCACCTCCGCGAGCCAAATGGTCGCCGGCCGGTACGACGTGCTCTGCCAGCCGCGCAACGCGGAGAAGGCCCGCGAGCTGCTGGCCAAGCTGGCGATGGATCCGAAGCCCGCAAGCTGACCGGTCTCGGGCCGCTGGTCGCCCATGCGCAAGGATGTGCCGATGATCAGACCGGCACGAGCGAAAGTGCCGTTCTCGGCAACGGTGTCCGGCGTCTCAGCGGCGTTCGATGTCGGCGCGCACCGCTACGACGAGCTGGTGGGCGCCAACCCCGGCTACCACGATCACCTGCGGCTCTCAGCCCGCCGGATGGGCCTGCCCAACGGCGGGGTCGGGCTGCGGCTGCTCGACCTCGGGTGCGGCACCGGCGCGTCCACCGCGGCCCTGCTGGACGCCGCCCCACATGCCGAGATCGTGGCCGTCGACGTCTCGACCGAGATGCTGGCCCAGGCCAGGTTGAAGAGCTGGCCGCCAGGGGTCCAGTTCGTGCACGCCCGCGCCGAGGCGCTGACCCACGCCGGGGTCACCGGTCTGTTCGACGGGGTGCTGGCCGCCTACCTGGTGCGCAACCTGGCCAGCCCGGACCCGGGGCTGCGCGGCATCCTCGAGCTGCTCAAACCCGGTGCACCGCTCGCGGTGCACGAGTACTCGGTGCGCGACTCGCGCCGGTCGCGGGTGATCTGGAACGCCGTGGCGTGGACGGTGATCATCCCGTACGGGCGGCTGCGCACCGGAAGCGGCGAGCTGTACCGCTACCTGTGGCGCAGCGTCAAGGACTTCGACGGCGCGCAGGAGTTCCGGGACCGGATGGGCCGGGCCGGCTTCGTCGACGTGCGGAGCCAGACGATGCCCGGCTGGCAGCAGGGTCTCGTGCACACGTTCCTCGGGCGGCGGCCCCGTGCACCCAGCTCACCCGAGGCGTGAGCGCGACCTGACCAGGTAACGGCGCTCGGCGTAGGCGATGTCGTCGCGCCACAGCCGCTTTGCGGCCCAGCCGATGAGCGGGCGCAGGGCCGGTGCCACCAGGTGCGCCCGGTCGAAGCCTGGCCGGTCGGACTGGATGATCACTGCCTCGATCACCGCGGTACGCGGCCGGCCGCGCTCGTCGGGGCCCAAGGGAGTCGCGTGGGTCTCCACCACGCTGCCGGTGCCCTCGCCGTCGACGATCGCCATCGTGATGGTGCGCGGTTCGGGGCAGCTGAACGCGGCATGCACCGCGACGCCGAGGTCGCGAGCCAACCGGAAGCTCACCTTGACCAGGAACCGGTCGTCGGCCTCGGAGCTGTCCACCGCTGGGGCGCTGATCACGGACAGGTTCGTGAACGAGTACGGGTGGAACCAGCCGCCGTGCCACGGGTCGAGCCGGTTGGCAAGCACATCCTGCGGCTCACACCGGCCGAGCACGGTGGCCACCGTTGCCAGCTTCCCCTGAGCCACTGGCCGGGGTCCCAGCACCGGCGTGGCCAGCGGCTCCTCGCCGCCGACGGCGTCGAGACGCACCCACGCGAGCACCCCGTCGTCGTACGCAGGATAGGTGAGCCAGCCGGGGCGACCACCCGGAGGCAGCCGCATCCCGTGCCAGCGGCAGACGATCGAGCCCTCGTGCACGGCGGCGTCGCAGAGCGGCGCGTCAAGATGCGGGCACGAGCCCGGCCCGACGTGCAGGCCGCCACCGGCGTCGCGCCACGCCACCACCTCGACGCCGGCGACGACGCGCCCGTATGGCTTGCCGCCGTGGATCTCTCGGCTCGCGGCCAGCACGTACCAGTTGCCCGACGGCCTGGCCTGCGCACGGCGCAACGCGGCGCCGATCAGCGCCGGCTTGGCGTCACGCCAGGTCGGTTCCTGATCACTCCACGCGGGTGCACCCAGCCGGCTCAGCGGCCCGATTCCGGCGCGTGGCTTGTGCTCGTTCAGCGCTGATCCTTTCGGTCCGAGCTTGCCCAAGCCTAGGTTCTTTCGCCCCGCGCAGCTCGACCGGTTCGATCAACAACCCGATCGGTGACTCACGTCGTCTCAGACCAGGTCAGAGCCAGCGTCGCCGGCGGAAAGTCCGGAACAGCACGGTGCAGATCCCGAGCGTCACCAGGAGCACCAGCGGGTAGCCGAAGCTCCAGCGCAGCTCGGGCATCGTGTCGAAGTTCATCCCGTAGAGCCCTGCGACCATGGTGGGCACCGAGATGATCGCCACCCACGACGTGATCTTGCGCATGTCATTGTTCTGCCGCATCGTGATCTTCGCAAGGACGGCGTCGACCAGTGTGGTCAGCAGCTCGTTGAACCCGGTCACCCGCTCGGTGACCGTCGTGAGGTGGTCGTCGACGTCGCGGAAGTACGACCGCACCTCGGGCGGCACCAGCGAGCTGTAGCCCTCGGTGAGCTTGCGCAGCGGCGACGCGAGCGGCATGACGGCCCGGCGCAGTTCGAGGACCTCGCGCTTCATCACGTAGATCTGCTCGGGATCCATCGTCGAGCGCGGCTCGAACACCTCCGCCTCGACGGTGTCGATGTCGTCCTCGATGGCCTCGGTCACCTCGACGTAGCCGTCCACGACATGGTCGGCGATGGCGTGCAGTACGGCCGCGGGGCCGAGGGCGAGCTTGTCCGGCTCGGTCTCCAGCTGCCGGCGCACGTCGTGCAGCCCGGAGTGGTTGCCGTGCCGGACGGTCACGACGAAGTCCCGACCGACGAAAACCATGATCTCGCCGGTCTCGACGATCTCGCTCGCCGTCTTCGGCTCGGCGTGCGCCACGTAACAGACGGTCTTGAGCACCATGAACAGCGTGTCGTCGTAGCGCTCCAGCTTGGGTCGCTGGTGGGCGTGCACCACGTCCTCGACGGCGAGCTCGTGCAGTCCGAACGTCTCGGCGATGCCGGTGATCTGCTCGTGGTCCGGCTCGTGCAGCCCGATCCAGACGAAGCCCTCGCCGCGGGCGGCCACCTCGTCCACCGCGCGCTGGTGGCTCCACGAGCCGGGCAGTCGGTGGCCCTCGACGTAGACCGCGCAGTCGATGACGTAGCCGGGCAGCGCGGTGCCGTTGCCGGAATCAGGATGGGTGG
>JACDBJ010000206.1 GCA_013695005.1 Pseudonocardiales bacterium | reverse complement strand
ACCTTGGTCGACATGAACGCCGGCGCGTAGGTCGCGAGCAGGACGTACGCCAGGTACCACAGCAAGAAGGCAACACTCATCGGGAAGATGAAGTTCCGCAGCTTGCGTTTCAGTTGGATGAACTCGGGGCTGGCCTGTACCTGCTGATACTGGGTGATCTCCGCTGGTCGTTCGCCCGCAAGGCTCACGGCCGCTCCCCTCAAGCGTCACGAGTGGTCTGCAGGTAACCATATTCTCGTTCAGGTGCCCCCGGAAGGGACCAAAGTCAGCCAGCCGCGTCCGGGAGCCGATCTCGCGAAAGGCCGAGCCGCTCCGGTGCGTGCAGGCGCAGCAGCACATGATCGACGTCGGAGAGCACGCGCTTCCGCGTCAACTTGCTCACCACGATCATGGTGAGGAACGCCGCCGGGGCACTGATCGCGGCAGGCCGGATGAGCAGCGCGCTGACCCAGCCGGTGGCGCCGACGTCGAAGAGGCTGAGCATCACCGATACCGCCGAGAGCGCGCCGCCGACCGCCACCCCGGCGATCGCGCCGCGATCGGTGAGTCCACGCCACCAGATCCCCAGCACCAGCAGCGGGCAGAACGTCGACGCGGCGACCGCGAAGGCAAGCACCACCGTCTGGGCGAGATCCAGTCGCGAAGCGAACAACGCCAGAACCATGGGCACCGTGCCGGCGATGAGCGTCGCGAGCGTGAAGCTGCGCAGTCGCCCCTTGAGCACGTCGGTGAACAGCACGCCCGCCACGCTCACGACCAACCCGGAGGACGTCGAGAGGAACGCCGCCCACGCGCCGGCCGCGACGAGCCCACCGAGGGCGGTGGCCAGCCAGTTCTCCCCCAGTGCGGCCGCGGGCAATCGCAGGATGGCGGCGTCGGTCTGGCCGCTGACCAGCAGTTGCGGCACATACAGCCGGGACAGAGCGCCGAGCAGCGTCGGCATCAGGTAGAACGCGCCGAGCATCGCGAGCACGACCACCGTGGTCCGCCGGGCCGCCCGCCCGTCGGAGTTGGTGTAGAACCGGGCGAGCACATGCGGCAGGCCCAGCGTGCCCAGGAACGTCGCGAGGATGAGCGAGTAGATCTCGAGGAGCTGGTACTCGCGTTTGCCCGAGAGCGGTGTCAGCCAGCTTGCGTCGGTCTGGGGGGTGCCGGCCACCACCGGCACCGACGTACCCGCCGAGAAGGTGAGCGACGCGCCCTGCTGCACGGTGTGCGTGGTGCCCTGCTGCCAGCGCACAAGTCCGTTCTCCTGCCGACCGTCCAGCACGCCGCGGGCGCTGAACGACACCGGCTGGCTGACCTCGAGCGTCACGTCCGTCTGCACGGAGACCGTGGTGTCCGCCGGGAACTCTGGCGGGGCCGGCCGGTCGAAGCTGCGCCGGTCGCCGGCGAAGTGCAGCACCAGGAAGATCACGGGCACGGCGAGCGCGGTGAGCTTGAGCCAGTACTGGAACGCCTGCACGAACGTGATCGAGCGCATCCCGCCGAAGATCACCGATGCGATGACCACGATCGCCGCACTGACCACGCCGCTCCAGCCGGGCAACGAGGTCACCGTCGCCACGGTCAGCCCTGCGCCCTGGAGCTGTGGCAGCACGTACAGCCAGCCGATGACGATCACCACCAGCGTGCACACCCGGCGCAGCGGCACCGAGCGCAGCCGCACGTCGGCGAAGTCCGGCACGGTGTAGGCGCCTGACCGGCGCAGCGGGGCGGCCACGAACAGCAGCAGTCCCAGGTAGCCGGCGGTGAAACCCACTGGGTACCACAGCGCGTCCGGCCCGTCCTTGAGGATCAGGCCCGCGACGCCGAGGAACGAGGCCGCCGACAGGTACTCCCCGGAGATCGCGGCAGCGTTGGCGGTTGGGCCGACGGTCCGCGAGGCGACCAGGAAGTCCGAGGTGGTGCGCGCCATCCGAACGCCGAGCGAGCCGATCGCCACCGAGACCAGCGCCACGATCGCAAGGCAGATGAGGGTGACCAGCGCGGTGGTGCCCATTGGCCCGAGATCCGCCCTAGTCCCGGACGTGCTCGGTGAAAGACTGCTCCAATTTTTCGGCCGCTCGGGCGTGCAGCCAGCCCAGCGCCAGCAGGAACGGGTACACCAGGGCGCCGAGGAGCAGCCACGGCAACCGGATGTTGAGAACCTCCAACCGACCCAGCACCGGGAACACCGCGAACAGCGCCGGCAACAGCGCCAGCGTGAACAGCGCGATGCTGCCCACCCGCAGCGCGAGACCCAGCTGGGAGCGGATCAGGTTCGTGCTGAGCATGTCGCCGACGCCGGTCAGCTCCCGGACGTCGACCTCGGTGCGCACCGGCCGTACCGGCCGCCGCCGCTCGGACAGCACGATCCGCTCCCGCTTGCGGGAGGACACCTCCGGCTCGGGCGGCGGGAGGTAGAAACGCTCCTCCGGTGCCGGCGCGAGCTCGGCGACCACCGAGGCGGACGTGCTGCCGGGGCCGGGGGTGCTCAGCGCATGCCGCGGCACGTAGTCGTTGGGCAGCGCGCGGCTGTCGAGGTCGGTGCGGGCGTGGCGTCCGCCTGCGGTTCTGATCCGCTGCGCGGCCCGCTTGCGCAGCTCCCGGCGCATCTTGACCGAGGCGACGGCCGGCGCGACGTCCGACGTCGCCTCAGGCGCCACGTTCGAGGCCAGGTCTGGCTCTTTCTCGGAGTCCGACGAGTCGTCGGCCATCGACGGCGCTGGGCCGTCGATGTCGGTACTCATCGCTGACTCCAGGCCTGTTTCGTCGCGCGGACCAGCCGGTCCTTCAGCTCACGGGTGTGCCGGCGGCTCACCGGGAGCTCGGCCTGCTCAGCGCCGGTACCCACCCGCACCACGTAGCCCGAGCCGGACAGCCGCAGCTCGGTGACCAGCGGCAACGACACCAGGAACGACCGGTGGATGCGGACGAAGCCCACCTCGCGCCAACGCTCCTCGAGCACCGACAGCGGGATCCGCACCAGGTGGCTCTGCCCGTCGGCGGTGTGCAGCCGGGCATAGTCGCCCTGCGCCTCGACGTAGCGCACCGACGAGCGCGGCACGAGCTTGGTGGTGCCGGCCAGCTCGACCGGGATGACCTCGTCGTCGCCGGGGTCGTCACGGCCGGCCTCGCCCTGCGGGGCGCTGCGGGTCTCGATGATGCGGGTCAGCGAGGCGCCCAACCGCTCGGCGCGCAGCGGCTTGAGCAGGTAGTCCACCGCGCCGATTTCGTAGGCGTCGACCGCGCGGTCGTCGTGCGCGGTGACGAACACGACCGAGGGCTGGACGACCATCGAGGAGAAGCACTTGGCCAGCTCCAGGCCGTCAAGGCCGGGCATCCTGATGTCGAGGAACACCACGTCGACGTCGGTGCGATCAGCGATCCGCATCCCGGTCAACGGGTTGACCAGCCCGCGCGGCGGCGTGGCCGCCCCGTCGCGGGCGTCACGGAGCTGACGTCCGTTCAGGATGTTCAGCGCCGTGTGGGCGTTGTCCGCCTTGAGCACAGTGCCGACCCTGGAGTCGGCGCCGAGCAGGTATGCGAGCTCTTCGAGTGCGGGCACTTCGTCGTCCACAGCGAGGACGACCAGACCGCCGGAGCGTTCGTTGCTGTTCACGATCTCCTCATCCTGCACATTCCCCGCTCACCGTGTCCAGACGCGCGCGACCACCCGGGGTGCCCGCCGAACATGGTGACGGGGATCGGCGCGCAGTGCCAGCGCTCGCGGCACGTTCAGCCAGAACCGACGATGCTACAGGCCGAAACGGGCCCAACTGGCTCTTAGCTCGGCTGCTTCCACCAGCGAGAGCGCCACGTTCGGAGCAGCGTGGGCTGCGCCGAGAAGGCTGTGTGAGCCCCCGACACCCAACCGGGCGAACAGTGAACGGCGGCCCTGAGCCGCCACCGGCTCGGCGTCGGGGAAGCGGTCCTTGAGCACCGCACGAGCCGATCCGAGGCCGTCGACCAGCCCGACCTCCAGCGCATCGGCGCCGGTCCACACCTCACCGGTGAACAGGTCCTTGGTGCGGTCGAGCTTGGCGCCCCGGCGCTCGCGTACCCAGTCCTGGAACAGCTTGTGCAGCTCCCCCTGCAGTCCGGTCAGCCACTGGACGTCGTCGGGGTCCTCGGGCAGGAACGGGTCCAGCCTGGCCTTGTTCTCGCCTGCTGTATGCAGCCGGCGCTCGACACCCAGCCGCTCCAGCAGCCCGGCCAACCCGAAGCCGCTGCTGACCACGCCGATCGATCCCACGATCGACGTCGGGTGGGCGTAGACCTCGTCGGCGGCGCAGGCTAGCCAGTAACCGCCGGAGGCCGCGACGTCCTCGCAGAACGCCAGCACGGGCACCTCGTGCTCGGCGGCCAGGCTCCGGATCCGCTCCGCGACCAGCGCGGACTGGGTGGCCGAGCCCCCCGGCGAGTTGATCAGCAGCGCGACCGCGGCGAGCCCGCGCCGCTGGAACGCGTGCTGCAGCACCGGCTCCAGGCTGCTGAGGTTGATCATGCCACGGGATAGCGGGGACATCCCCGCGGCGATCAGGCCCTGCAGCCGCACGCAGCTGACCACCGGCTTGCCGGCCCAGTCACCCAGCCGGCTCGGCAGTCGCTGCGCCACGCTCGGCGGCAGCCGGTGCAGCACGGTGGGCCGCACCGAAGCCCACGCCCGCGTGCGGGCCGCCCTAGGCAAGGTTCTTCGGCAGGCAGGGGTTACAGGGGTCGCTATAGGGCAGGCAGTCGCCGCCCTTGGGGATGCACGGGCCGCCGTCCGGCTGGCACGGGCCGTTGGTCGGCAGTCCGGCCAACACCGCGCGCGCCTGATGGTGTGCCGCGCCGGCCAACACCTGTTCGATGGGCTGCTCGTGGACGTTGCCGATGGAACCCAGCTGCTCACCGGAGAAGGCGCACAGCTGCACCTGCCCGTCCGGTCGGACGGCCACCGATCCGTCCGCGCAATGACCACACAGCTCCTCCACCCCGCCGGCTGGGACGCCGTCCGCACGCCCGATCCGGCGCACGTCGTCGATCCGGATGCGCTCCGCCGGCACGCCGAGCCCGGTCAGCTCCGCGACGGCGCCCGCGACGTCCTGGCCGGGCCGCATCCGCACAATCCCGACGCGGAGCGGGATTCCACGGCGGAGGGCGGCCGCGATGTTGGCGCGGGTGCGCTCGTGGCTCCCCGCGCGGCCGGTGATCGCCTCGTGTTGCGTGGCGTGGCCGGAGTAGTAGCTGGTGGCCAGCCGCACGCCAGGCTGCTCCAACGCCGCCCATACCCGCGGAGTGATCGAGAACAGGTTGCTGTAGACCTCGACCCCGAGACCTGCCGCCCTGGCATATACGATCAGTTCGGGGAGGTCCGGGTGGGCCGTCGGCTCACCTCCGTAGAACTGGACGTCCAGCACGCCGGCTGCGGCCAGCTCGTCGATGACGCGCTTCCAGTCGGCCAACTCCATCGAGCCGTGAGTGCCCTGCGGGCCGCTGTGGGAGGCGCAATGCCGGCAGGCCAGCTGACACCGGTCGGTCAGCCATAGCCATGCGAAGCGCGTGTCAGGTCGGGTTGCAATGCTCATGGCTCGCGTTCCCCTCTCAACGGCCTGGTGCCGCACTACAAGTGGATATACCCAGTTTCGCCCAGCATCGTGTCCGAATCTCAGACGCGGATGCCGGCGCGGAACTTCGGAACCCGCAAAGTGATCTTCGTGCCGGCCCCCAGGGCGGTGTCGACCACCAACCCGAAGTCCTCGCCGAACGTCGAGCGCATCCGGTCGTCGACGTTGCCCAGCCCCACGTGCGCGCCGGTCACGTGGGCGTCGGCCATGTCCTCCTTGAGCCGCCGCGGGTCCATGCCCACGCCGTCGTCCTCGACGCTGATCACGCATTCGGTGCCGGCGTTCACGGCCGAGAGCACGATCGTGCCGCCGTTCGGCATGCCGGCCAGCCCGTGCCGCACGGCGTTCTCCACCAGCGGCTGCAACGCGAGGAACGGCAGCACCACCGACAGCACCTCCGGCGCGATCCGCAGCTGCACGTTGAGCCGGTCGCCGAAGCGGGCCCGTTCGAGCTTGAGATAGCGGTCGATGTTGTTCAGCTCGTCGGACAGGGTCGTGTACTCGCTGGCGGTGCGGAAGGAGTATCGAGTGAAGTCGGCGAACTCGATCAACAGCTCGCGCGCCCGCTCGGGGTTGGTGCGGATGAAGTTGGAGATCGTGGTCAGCGCGTTGTACACGAAGTGCGGCGAGATCTGAGCGCGCAGGGCGCGGACCTCGGCCTGGCCGAGCCGCCTGCGGGACTCGTCCAGCTCGGCCAGCTCTAGCTGGCTGGAGATGTAGCGCGCGATCTCGCCGGTGGCGCGCAGCAGGACCGGGCCGGGCGTGGTGGCGGTCAACGCGCCGAGCGTGCCGACTATGGCCCCCTCGCACTCCAGCGGGGAGACCACGATTCCCTTGACCGGGCAGTCCCGGTCACAGGCGACCGCGCGGTGCGAGGCCACCTGCTGCCGCCCGGTGTTGATCGCCGTGTTGGCCAGCTCCAGCAAGTCGGGTTGGTGGTGGTCCGAGTCGCCGTCCCAGGCAAGCACGGCGACAGAGCTGTCGGTCATGGTCAG
Source organism: Pseudonocardiales bacterium (assembly GCA_013695005.1). Lineage (GTDB taxonomy): Bacteria > Actinomycetota > Actinomycetes > Mycobacteriales > Pseudonocardiaceae > Pseudonocardia. The sequence goes on along the minus strand of JACDBJ010000206.1, from coordinate 4,870 downwards.
CGCGCAGGTGTCCAGCATCGTGCGCAGGTACGGCAGCGCGAACGCCGCAGACTGGGCGGACAGGCCCTCGCGCAGCGCGGGAGCGGCCAGCGCGACGCTGTGCAGGGTGGAGAACGTGGCCCGTTCCAGCGGCGAGGCGAAGGCGTGCCGCCGCGCCCGCCAGAACAGCGCGAGGAACACCGCAGCGGCCACCGCGAGCACGCCGATCAGCACCAGCAGCGCCGCGGAAGAGGTGAAGAACTCGCGCATCGACTACCTCACCAGCCGAGACAGCCTGCGGTCGGCCAGCGGCTTGCCGCCGGTCTGGCAGGTGGGGCAGTACTGGAACGACTTGCTCGCGAAGGACACCTCGCGCACCGTATCGGCGCACACCGGGCACGGCAGGCCGGTCCGGGCGTGCACCCGCAGTCCGGAGCGCTTCTCACCCTTGAGCCGGGCCGCGTCGAGCCCGACGCAGCGCTGCACCGCGCCGTTCAGCACCTCGACCAAGGCCGTGTGCAGGGCGTCGAGCGACATGTCGTCCAGCCGTCCGGCGGTCGCGTAGGGCGAGATCTTGGCGACGTGCAGGATCTCGTCGGAGTAGGCGTTGCCGACGCCGGCCAGCACGGTCTGGTCGGTCAGCACGGTCTTGATCCGCTCGCCCCTGCCGGCCAACAGGGCGGCGAAGTCGTCGCGGGTCAGGCTCAGCGCGTCGGGGCCGAGCCGGACGATTCCGGGCACCTCGCTCGGGTCGTGCACCAGGTAGACGGCCAGCCGCTTCTGGGTGCCGGCCTCGGTCAGGTCGAACCCGGGCCCGCCCGGGGCGTCGAGGTGCACCCGCAGCTCCAGCGGGCCCTTGCCGGGCTTGGGCGGCACCGTGTTGGCGGAGTCGTGCCAGCGCAGCCAGCCCGCCCGCGACAGGTGAGTGATCAGGTGCAATCCGTCACAGTCGATGTCGAGGAACTTGCCGTGCCGGCCGGCCCCGGTGACGGTCCGGCCGAGAAGCTCGGCGGATGACGGGCTCACGGTCTTGAGCACGGTCATGCTGGCGACGTCGATCCTGGCGACCTGGTGGCCGACGGCGCAACGGCGCAGGTGGTGCGCCAGGGCTTCCACCTCGGGTAGTTCAGGCACCTCGGGCTCCGCGTTGGGTCATGCTCAGCTCACCGGCTGCAGGGGACCGTCGGTGTAGGCCGGGGTGGAGCGGGTGCGCAGGCTGCGCGTGATCACCTTCGTCTCCTCGCGCGCCTTGGACACCCCACGCACGGTGCCGACCCAGTGCTCGGCCGGCAGGTCGTAACCGCCCGGCGTCTGCGCGACCAGCGTCCACGGCCGCCGCAGCGTCCACCGGATCGGGAAGAACGCGAACGCCGCGAGGAAGACCAGGACCACCCACCACGGGATGTGCACCTTGTCCGGCGTCCACACCACCAGCACTACCACGAACAGGAACAGTGCAGAGAGCACCAGGACGGCCGCCGGGCGCCCGCCGTCGAGGTCATGCTCGAAGTCGTCACCGACCGCTGGGATCGACCACTCCAGGGTTCGGTTGACGGTCCATTCCCGGCCGTCGGCCCCGATGACCGTCTTCGACTTCGTCATTGCCGTCCGTCCTCCACGCACACGTTTCCCAAGGTCACTGTCCCACATCGGGGCCCGTGGTGGAGGCGTCGAGCGCTCGGCTCAGTAGTAGTCCCGGCGGTCTGACCCGCCCTGGCCGTACTGGTCGTAACCGCCCTGCTGCTGCGGGGGCATGACCTGGGTCTGGTCGGGATAGGGGCCCGGCCCGCGCCCCGGTGGCATGTACTGCGCCGGTGGGACGACCTTGATCGCGGTGCGTGCCACACCGGTCAGCAGGCCCATGATCACCAGGCCGATCAGCAGGTACAGCGCGGCGGTGGCGATCTTGTCCGCGAGGTCCCCTGCGTTGGCCAGGAACACCAGCAGCACCATCACCACGAGCACTACGCCGGCGAGGGAGTTGAAGAACAGGCTCGGCCGCGGGGTGCTGATCATGAGCAGGTTCAGCAGCCCGGTGGCGATCAGCGCCGCGGCGGCCGCGGCGATCGGCACGGTCAGAATCGCCTCGTTGACCAGCTGTCCGCGACCACTGAGGATCGCGATCTTGAGCAGGCCGCGGATCGCCAGCACGCCGGCGACGCCCACACCGGCCGCGACGAGCGCCGTCGCGAGGCCACCGGCCCACAGCTTGCCCGCGTCGACCTTCCTCGTGGGCTCGGTGCCATAGGACTGGTCGTACTCGTATTGGCTCATCGTCATCCCCTCGAAGGGTTGCTCGCCAAACCCTAGCCGCGGCGCAGGCCACGATGTTAGACCTCAGGGCGTAGCGCTCAGTCTTACAACCAGCCCCGGCGCTTGAAGACCATGTAGAGCACGGCCGAGAAGATCACCATCAGCGCGAGCGCGAACGGATAGCCGAACTGCCAGCCCAGCTCGGGAATGCTGTCGAAGTTCATCCCGTACACCGTCCCGACCAGGCTCGGTGCGAACAGGATGGCCGCCCAAGCCGAGATCCGTTTGACCTGTTCGTTCTGGTTGTAGCTCATTTCACTCAGCTGGGTGATGTGATCGTTCTGCCGCTGGCCGACTAGCGCGGCGTTGGCGGTGAGGACGTTCATCAGCAGCTGGCGGAACGACTCCGTCCGCTCCAGGACCCGGGTCGCGTGGTCCTCCACATCGCGGAAGGACCGCGCCAGCTCGACGTCCATGAGCTCGTCATCAGCCCGTTCGCGCAGCTGCTCGAAGATCTCCCGCAGCGGCTCGACCGCACGCTGGAACTCGATCACCTCGCGGGACAGTGTGTAGATCCGCTTGGACGCCGACGGGTCACCGTCGAAGACCTGCGTCTCGATTTCGTCGATGTCGCCGCCGAGGCCCAGCAGCACCGGCTCGTAGTCGTCGACCACCCGGTCGAGCACGGAGTAGAGGACTGCGAGCGGCCCGTGCTTGAGCAGCTCCGGCTCCTGCTCGAGCCGTTTCCGGATCTCCGCCAGGTTCGGCTCGTCGGCATGCCGGACGGTGATCACGAAGTCCGGCCCGATGAACAGATGCACCTCGCTGAGCTCGACGACCTCGACCGGGTCCACGTAACGGGCTGGCCGCAGCACCACGAAGAACGTCTCGCCGTAGCGCTCCAGCTTGGGTCGTTGGTGGGCGTGGACGGCGTCCTCGACGGCCAGCGAGTGCAGGCCGAACTCCCGTGCGACCGAGGCGATCTCGTCGGCGTCCGGACGCAGCAACCCGATCCAGCAGAAGCTGCGGCCGCCGGCCGGGCACTCGCGCAGTACCTCGTACGTGTGGTTCAGCGACTCAGGCTCCACGGAGCGGCGGCCATCGATGTATACCGCGTTGTCCACCACCGACATGAGCGCAGGATCTCACGCACGGTCGAGCCGCGGGATCAGTGTCTCGTCGAGGATCAGCAGGATGGCCGCCGCGATCGGGATGGCGGTGACCGCCCCGACGACGCCGAGCAGGAAGGCGCCCAGCGTCACGGCGACTATCGTGACCAGCGCCGGAACCGCCACCGCCCGACCCATGACCCTCGGCAGCAAGACGTAGTCCTCGATCAGGCGGTAGACGATGAAGTAGCCCGCGGTGGCCAACGCCACCGGTCCGGACACCGTGAGCGCGACCAGCGAGCAGGTGACGCCGGATATCGCGGGTCCCACCGCAGGGACGATGTTCAACACCGCAACGAACAGCGCAAGCACCAGCGGGTACGGAATCTGGAAGATCGACAGCCAGATGAACGCCGCGGTTCCGGCAATGGCGGAGATCACGACGTTTCCCAGCACGAAGCCGCCGATCTTGGCGAAGATCGCGTCAGCGAGCAGGATCACCCTGGGTCGGCGGGAGTGCGGTACGAGCCGGTAGAGGTTGCGCCGGATGCGCGGCATGTCAGCCAGGAAGTAGATGGTCAACACCAGCACCAGCAGGGTGCTCAGCAGTGCGCCGAGCACGACAACGCCTGCGCCGAGGATGCCGTTGACGACCGCCGCCCCGTCGACGTTGAGCAGCTCCTCGAAGCGCTGCTGGAGCTGGAAACGCTCGTTGAGCTGCCCCAACCAGGAGTTCTGGTCCTGCGCGGACTTCAGCAGGTCCGGAGCCTGCTGGACGAAGGCGGTGGTCTGCTGCACCAGCGGCGGGATCGCGGCTGCGAAGAAGCCGACCAGTGCGGCGATCAGCCCGAGGCACACCATGGCGACCGCCAGCCCGCGCCGTAACCCACGCCCGACAAGCCAGGACACCGCCGGCTCGAGCCCCATCGCGATGAACATGGCCAGCCCGATGAGGATCAGCACGTCCCCGGCGGCGGCAATCATCGCGACGAGCCCCACGGTGACCGCGACGCCAGCGGCGCCGTACATCCCCACCATGAACGGCGACCGACGGTCCAGCGGCCTGCCTGGCCGGCCGAGGGGGTCGTCCTCGGTGCTGATCCGGCTCGCGGTCTCCTCGGCCTCGGCGACCGGCCCTTCCTCCTCCTCGGAGTGTGGCTGGCCGACCAGGTCGTGGTGCGCCAGGTCCTCGTCCGGCACCGTCGCGCGGGTTCCGCCGTCCTCGCTGGTCACGCCGGCAGAGTCCCACAGGCCGGGAGCCGTCGCAGGCTCTGACCTCGCCGGTCGCAACCGCCGTCCCCGTCCCGCCCCATCCGGTCGGTGATCAAGGGGAAATGGTGGCTAGACGATCTTCGAATGCCACCCTCAGCCGGCGCCCCCACCTGCATCGCCGCCGCCCCCGGAAGCGGTTATGCGGCTCGGGCGTGGGACCAGTTCTGCTCGGCGATCCAGTCTTCGAGGCCGTGCCAGCCGATCTGGGGGTACTCCGTGTGCAGCGCGGGGGTGTCCACGGAGTACCCGCTCTCGCG
>JACDBJ010000202.1 GCA_013695005.1 Pseudonocardiales bacterium | reverse complement strand
GGCCTGGTCGAGGCCGAACGGTCCGACCCGGGTGCGCCGCAGCGCGACCAGGTGCCCGCCGACGCCCAGGGCGGCACCGAGGTCGCGGGCCAGTGCACGGACGTAGGTGCCGGTGGAGCATTCGACGCTGACGTCCAGGTCGGTGACCCCCGGGTCGGGCTCGGGCGCGCGGCGAAGCTCGTGCAGGTCGAACGCCGTGACGCTGACCGGCCGCGCCGCCAGCTCGACGTCCTCCCCCGCCCGGACCCGCGCATAGGCCCGCACGCCGTCGACCTTGATCGCGCTCACCGCGCTGGGAACCTGCTCGATGTCGCCGGTGAGCCGCTGCATCCCGGCCCCGACGGCGGCCTCCTCGACCTCGGCGGCGTCGGTCGTCGCGACGATCTCACCGTCGGCGTCGTCGGTGCTGGTCGTGACGCCGAGCCGGATCGTGGCGAGGTAGGCCTTGCTGGTCAGCGCGAGGTGGCCGAGCAGCTTGGTGCCCCGCTCGACACCGAGGACGAGCACGCCGGTGGCCATCGGGTCCAGCGTCCCCGCATGCCCGACCCGGCGCGTTCCGAAGACGCGCCGCAGCCGGCCGACGACGTCGTGCGAGGTCATGCCGCCCGGCTTGTCCACGATCACCAGGCCGGACTCCGTCACACTCCGAGCTTGTCAGGTGTCCACAGGTTTGCCCGAACGAGCCCGCTGAGCCCGTCGATGCATCACCCTCGCGGCATGAACATGCCAAATTTCGCTGCCGCACCGGTCCTGAACACCGACGCGGAGGTGCTCCAACGCGTCGGCCAACTCGTCGGCCCGGCGACCACCGACCACCAGCTCTGGATCATGCTGGTCGACGGGGACAGTCGGCAGGCGCCGGTCGTCGCTCCTGTCTCGGACATCCCGCAACGCCCGGGAAGCAACGGCCTCGCCGGGCTGGCTGAGATACTGGGCGGCCTCGGCGACGAGCTGGCCACCGACCGCGGTCCCGGGTCGGTGATCCTGACACTGGAACGGCTCGGGACCGACGCGATGCAGCCCGCGGATCGTGAATGGGCCGTGGCACTCGCGGCTGCGTGCGAGCGGGCGGGCATGGCGTTACGCGGGATATTTCTCAGCACGCCGGCTGGTGTTGTTCGCATCCAGTGACCTCGAGAGTCAAGCTCGGAGGTCGAGGGGACGCCACGCCGCGTCTGGTAGGAGCAGCTCGGGATCGCCGGTCCAGAGCTCGGCGTCGTGCGCGACTCATCCCCGAACGGCGCCGAGGACGGTCCACCCGGCGCCTCGCGTACGGCTGACCACGGCCACCAGCCGGATCACCATCAACGCCGCCAGCCCGGTCCAGATGCCGAGCAGGCCCCAGTCGAAGACCAGCGCAGCCCAGGTCAGCGGCAGGAACCCCAACGCGGCGGCCAGCAGCGTGGACGTCCGCAGGAACGCCGCGTCGCCGGCGCCGAGCAGCACACCGTCCAGGGCGAACACCACGCCGGCCACCGGCTGCAGCGCCACGAAGAACCACCACGCCGCCGGCACCGCGGCGACCACGGCGGCGTCCGGGGTGAACACCCGAGGCAACGGGTCGGCCAGCGCGGCGAACACCACGCCCGCCACCAACCCCAGCCCCAGCCCGTACCGGGTGACCTGCCACGCCACCGCCCTGGCCCGGACCGCGCCACTCGCGCCGAGCGCGGCGCCGACCAGCGCCTGGGCGGCGATGGCCAGCGAGTCCAGCACCGTGACCATCAGGAACCACAACTGCAGCACGATCTGGTGGGCGGCCAGCGACGCCGCGCCGAACCGGGCGGCCACCGCGGCGGCGGACAGGAAGCACGCCTGGAACGCCAGGCTGCGCAGCACGAGGTCACGCCCGAGTCGCAGCTGCGCCCGCAGCACGCCGGGCACTGGCCGCAGCCCCACGTGCTCGCGGACCAGCGCGCGCAGGAAAAGCGCCGCCGACACCGCCTGCCCCGCGACGTTCGCCACCGCCGAGCCCGTCAGACCCATCCCGGCCCAGTGCACGAGCAGCGGGCACGCCAGCGCGGACAGCCCGTTGCCCACCAGCACGTAACGCAACGGCCGTGCGGTGTCCTGCACGCCGCGCATCCAGCCGTTGCCCGCGAGCGTGACCAGGATCAGAGGCGCGCCGAAAAGGGCGATCCGCAGCCAGTCGACCGCACCCTGGGCGATCGCTCCACCGTCGCCGAGCACGTCGGCGATCGGCCGGGCGAGCAGCTGCCCGAGCACCAGCACGACGACGCCGACACCCAGCGCCAGCCAGGTGGCCTGCACGCCTTCGGCGACCGCGTCGGGCCGGCGTCCGGCGCCGTGGAGCCTGGCCGTCCGCGCGGTCGTGCCGTAGGACAGGAACGTGAGCTGGCTCGTCACCTGCGCGAGCAGGATCCCGCCGACGGCCAACGCGGCCAGCGGCACCGCCCCCAGCTGGCCCACGACGGCCGTGTCGACGAGCAGGTAGAGCGGCTCGGCGGCCAGCACGGCCAGCGCCGGGGCGGCCAGCCAC
>JACDBJ010000192.1 GCA_013695005.1 Pseudonocardiales bacterium | reverse complement strand
CAGCAGGGCCGACTCCGCGGCGTCGAACGCGGTCCGCAGCTCCCGCGAGCGCGCCGCCGAGGCCTCGGCGTCGGCGAGGCAACGCCGTGCCATGTCCCTGACGACGTCCGGCGCCGCACCGCCGACGACCACCCTGGTGGAGACGATGGCTCGTGGGTCGAGCACGTCGTGCAACTCAGCGTCGGTGAGCCCGAGCGGCTCGCCGGTGCGCTCCCGCGCTGCCTCGTCGAGCATCGCGGCGGTGATGTCCACGCCGCGCAGGCCCTGCGCCGAGGCGGTGCGCAAGCAGGTACCGACGACGTCGTATGCGGTGCGGTAGTCCAGCCCGCAGGTGGCGAGGATGTAGTCGGCAAGGTCCGCGGCCTGGGAGAAGCCACCCTCCAGCGCGTCGTACATCCGCTCGGCGTTGACGCTGAGCCCGGCGATCACACCGGCCATCAGCCGGGTCGCCTTGCCCGCCAGCTCCAGCGCTCGTGGAACCTCGCCGTAAGCGAAGATCAGGTTGTCGCTGCGGGCGGACGGCGTCTTGGAGATCGCGAACATGCCGGTGAGCCGCCCGATCAGCACGCCGGCCTCGCCGCGCACCATGGTCAGCGCGTACGGGTTGCGCTTCTGCGGCATCAGCACGCTGGAGCGGGTATGGTCGTCGGCCAGGCTGACGTAGTCGAACTCGGTGCTGCTCCAGATCTCCAGGTCCTCGGCCAGCTTGGCCAGCGTCGTCACCAGGCTCACCGCGGTGGACACGATCTTGATCAGCCCGTCGGCCTGCCACATCGCGTCGCGGGTGTGCTCGATGACGCCGTCGAAGCCGAGCCGCTCGGCCACCCGCGACCGGTCGTAGCCCAGCCGGCTGCCGTTCACCCCGCCTGCCCCGGCCGGGCTGCGGTTGACCCAGGCGAGGTCGTCGAAGAGCCGGTCGATCTCGCGCTGCACCGGGTATGCGAACGAGAGCAGGTAGTGGCCGAATGTCGAGGGCTGGGCGTGCTGCAGGTAGGTCTGGTCGGCCATGAACGTCTCGGCGTGCTCGGCGGCCAGCGTGCTCGTCGCCCGCACGACATCGCACGCCGCGTCGATCAGGTCCAGCGCGTCGCGCCGCAGCCGCAGCCGCATCGCGATCCGGACGGCCTCGCGGCGGGGGCGGCCTGCGTGCAGCCAGCCGGCGTCGGTGCCGATCTCGGCGGTGAAGCGCCGCTCACGGCTGTTGTAGGCCTCGCCGAACGCGGGGTCGTAGCCGAACTCCTCGACGGGCGTCTTGTGCGCGTCGAGCAGCACGCGAAGCAGCCGCCCTGCTGGCTCGTCGGCGACGATTCCGCGCTCGCGCAGCGCAAGGACGTGTGCGATGTCGGCCAGGTTGAGCCCGTTGTGCAGCAGTGGGGCGTCGGCGATCTCGACGCCGAAGCCGCCCTCGATCAGCTCCGGTGCGGGGCGGTTTCCCGGCGCGGACATCGGCCCAACATAGTGACCGCCGCGAGCCCAGCGCGGGGTTCACGGCCGGACATCTACGCTGGTCGGGTGAACGATCGGTTGGTGTGGGTCGACTGCGAGATGACCGGGCTCGACCTCGACAAGGACGTACTGATCGAGATCGCGGCGCTGGTCACCGACGGCGAGCTGAACGTGCTCGGCGAGGGCGTGGACCTGGTGGTCCATGCCGACGATGCTGCGCTCGACGGGATGATCGACATCGTGCACCGGATGCATGAGAAGTCGGGTCTGACCGACGCGGTGCGCACCTCGACGGTGACCGTCGAGCAGGCCGAGAAGCTCGTGCTCGACTACGTCCGCAAGTGGGTGCCCGAGGCGCGCACGGCGCCGCTGGCCGGCAACTCGATCGCCACCGACCGGGCGTTCATCACGAAGTACATGCCGGCGCTGGACGCCCACCTGCACTACCGAATGGTCGACGTCAGCTCCATCAAGGAGCTGTGCCGGCGGTGGTACCCGCGGGTCTTCTTCGCCAAGCCGGACAAGGGGCTCGCGCACCGGGCGCTGGCCGACATCCAGGAGTCGCTGCGCGAACTGGAGTACTACCGCCGTACCGCCTTCGTCGCCCAGCCGGGGCCGAGCACCGAGCAGGCCCAGGCGGCGGCCTCCGCGGTCAGCGCCACGACCGGCGCAACCGGGTAAGGCTCACCACCGCTGCCGCGTTAGGATCGTCGAGTCGCGGCCTCGTGTCGCGGCGCTCCCATGGTGGGTGTAGCTCAGCTGGTAGAGCACCTGGTTGTGGTCCAGGTGGTCGCGGGTTCAAGTCCCGTCACTCACCCCAAGCCTCACCTCGGCCGCCGGAGGCCCTGTGCTACCGTCGGACGGCGCCCGCAACGACGGGCGCATGCCTTTGCGCCGCTAGCTCAATTGGCAGAGCAGCTGGCTCTTAACCAGCGGGTTCGGGGTTCGAGTCCCTGGCGGCGCACC
>JACDBJ010000153.1 GCA_013695005.1 Pseudonocardiales bacterium | reverse complement strand
ACGCCGTGCTGCTGCGCTACGAGCAGCTCGTCGGCGCCGGCCGGCGACCCTACCTCGCGCCGCTGATGCGTTCGATGCGGCCCGAGCTCGACGAGCTGCTCACCGAGAGCCTGGCCCGCTACGACCGCGCCGTGGACCTCGACGAGCTGCGCCGGTTGGTCGCCCTTGTCGACGGCGCGGTGGTGAGCGCGCTCATCGAGGCCGACCCGGACCCCCGCGCCGCCGCCCGCCAGATGCTACTGGCCGCCATCGGCGACTGACCGCCGCGCGTCGGGCCGTCCACCGGAAGAGGGACACCAGTGCTGTCCCGAGGCGCGGTCGACAGCACTAGCGTCCCCTTCACGCCTCGGCGATCTCCAGCGTCGCGCGGACGCGGCTTGAGTGGACGCCGAGCGGTCGCTACCCGGGTAACGCCCATGCTTGACGGGTAGCGTTCGGTTTCGGGGAGGGCTTCACATGCGCGTGCTCAATCCAGATACCAGCTCGGACCGTAGGAGCGGCTGCGACCGACTCTTCGATGACGGTGGAGACGACGTGCTAACTCAGCTCCGCCCGGCATCGGCCGCCGACCATGAGGCCATCAAGCCGAACTATGTGCCCGATCATGAGATCTTCGGCCGAGTCTCGAAAGCGGCATTCCTGGAGGCGGCCCGCAACCTCGGGCTGACATGAGACGAATCGACGTTGACGAGCTGTACCGGCTCTACCATGGCGCTAAGCAAGGGTCAGTGCGCTGGGAGGGTCTGCAGATCTACCGGGTGCCCTGGGAGGACGAGGGGCTCGCGGCGTGGCGGCGCGGCGAGCCGCAGCCGCCGAGTGAGGAGAGCGAGCGGTCTCTCGCGTCAACGAGGCGGGCCGCGGAGGCTGGTCGCCTGCACCTTCGGGTGCGTGGGCTACGTCGCCCAGCGACCGAGTACACGCGGCACGAGTTCGAGGTCGCCTACCCGGAGAATGCCGCCGCGGGTGAGCCGACTGTGGTGGTCGACCTGGACGAGCACCCGGAGTTCGACGGCATCGAGGACTTCGTGGTCTTCGACCACGACAGCGTGATGTGGTACCGCTACGACGCTGACTGCCACCTGCTGGGCTACGACCACAGCGACGACCCTGCGCTGGTAGCCGACCGGGCTGCTCTGCTGGAGCGGATGCTGGCGGTGGCGATGCCGTTCACCGAGGTGGTTCTCTAACGCCGTGACCAACCCGTACGGCCGCTCCCCGCGCCGCGTCAAGCTCGGTTCCTTGCTGCGCCGTCTACGCAAGGATGCCGGGCTGTCGGGCGAAGCTCTGGCCGCAGCGCTTGCCGTGTCGCAGTCCCACCTGTCTCGGGTGGAGCTTGGCGACGCCGCTCCCAGCCCGGAGCTGGCCGAGCGCTGGGCTCGGCACTGCGGGGCCGAACAGGCCGCGCGGGAGTCTGCCGCCGAACTGGCGGAGTCGGTAATGGTCGAGGCCAACTCGCGGCGAGCGGCGCAGGCTCGTGGCCTGGTCGCAATGCAGCGCGAGGCCACCGCAGCGGAGGCTGCGGCTACCACGATCAGCGAATGGGTGCCGTTGCTGATCCCAGGCCTGCTCCAGACCGCCGGCTACGCGTACCACCTGGTGGCCGGTGACTTCCCGGATCGGGACGACGTGGCCGAGGCGGTGGCGGCGCGGATGCAGCGCCAACCGATCCTGTTCGACCGCGGCAAGACGCTGCGTTGGGTGATCGGTGAGGCCGGGCTGCGTTGGCGGGTTGGGCCGTCTGATGCCATGGCAGCCCAACTCGATCGGCTCGCGTTGTTAGCTGCCGAGCCCCACCTGGACCTCCGGGTGCTTCCCTTCGCGGCCACTGCACCTGTCTGGCACGACCATGGCTTCAGCATCCTGGCGGACCGGACAGATGGGCACGGCGATCTGGTGGACCTGGAGCTGCTGACCGCGTCAGCGAACATCACCGAGCCGGCGGAGGTCGAGGAGTACAAGCAGGCCTACGAGCGGCTTGCGGCGCTGGCTCTCAAGGGGGAGCCTGCGGTCGCCTTCATCCGCACGGTGATGGCGGAGATGAGAGAGGCCCACCCAGCAGATTGACGTTCTACCCGGGTAGATGAGAGACTCACTGGGTGAAGCGGCGAGCCGAGCGAGCGTCCAACTGGCTGCGCGCATACCTACGTACGGCGCGTCACGGCGGCGGCCCGCCGGGCGGGCGGATGCGGGCGGCGGCCCTCGTCGCACCGGCCGGTGGGCGGCGACGTGGCTAGGTTGGTCTACGGGGTGAAGGTCGCGAACCTCTACGAGCACGCGGGTGAGGTAGAGGCGGTGTTCACCTCCGAGGTCGCGGCGTGTGAGTACGCGCAGCGGCGAGAAGTACCGCAACAGCGGCACGGTCACGCGCTGGGAGCTGGACAACCGCACGACCGCGACTGGTTGACGATTTACGAGGACGGCCAGCAGGCGCACCGCAACACCAGGGTCGTTCGGCCGGCTAATCCTGGTCGATGAGCTCGCAGCGCACCAGCTCGACGTCGCCGATCCGGGCCAGGGCCTG
>JACDBJ010000145.1 GCA_013695005.1 Pseudonocardiales bacterium | reverse complement strand
TCGCGGCAAGCGCCTTGATGATCGCGTTCGCGGCGTCGTAGGTCAGCGCGCCGTATGCGCTGTACGGCTCCGGGTACTTGGCGGCGTTGTAGGCGTCCAGGAACGCCTTGGCGCTGTCAAGCTTCGTCGCGTCGGGGCCGACGTTGGTCGCGAGGTCACCCTCGCGGCCGCCGAGCTCGACGAACTTGGAGTCGACGATTCCGTCGCCACCCATCAGCGGGATGGCCAGTCCGGCGCCGGCGAGCTGCTTGCTCAGCGGGCCGGCTGCCGGGTACTCGCCGCCGTAGTAGACGGCGTCCGGGTTCGACGGCTTGATCTTGGCGATGACGCCGGCGAAGTCGGTGTCCTTCTCGCCGACCTTCTCCTGGGCGACGATGGTGGCGCCGTCCTTCTGGGCCTGCGTGACGAACTCCTTGGCCAGCCCGGCACCGTAGGTCTTGCCGTCGTCGATCACCGCGATGTTCTTCTTGCCGGCCTTCTTCACCAGGTAGTCCGCGGCGAACGGCCCCTGGAGGTCGTCGGTCGCAGCCGTCCTGAAGTAGGTCGGGAATGGCCGCTTGGGAGCCGTCGCGAAGTCGGCGCCCTTGGTCAGGGGCGGGCTGGTGTTGGCCGGCGAAATCTGGACGATCTTCTTGCCAGCGAGGATGGGCTGCACTGTCTGGGAGACCGACGAGTTCAGTGTCCCGATCACCGCGACCACGTTGGGGTCTGAGGCGAGCTTGGTCGCTGCCTGCCCGCCGACCTGCGGCGTCGCCTGGTCGTCTTCGGGCTGCAAGGCAAGCTTGTAGCCGGGCACGGAGCACTTGTCATTGGCTTCCTTGACGGCCAGGTCGGCAGAGTTCTTCATGCCGAGACCGAGTGCGGAGAGGTTGCCGGACAGGGGCGCGACGAAACCGATCACCAGCGTCCCCTTGCTGGTGTCGCAGCTACCTGCCGCGCCGCCAGATTCCGTGCCGCTGGAACAGGAAGCGAGCGCAAGTGCCCCGGCCATTACTGCGGCAGTCGCCAGGACCGTCCGCTTGCGACTCATGAGTCGCCCCTTTCTGCTTCGTGATGTCAGCCCTGACGCGTTCCCCCGAGCGCAGCCGAGCCAGCCCTCTCAGTCGAGAGAGCGCCGAACATAAGCCCTGGTTCGGTCCAACGTCACTCTGAGAGCCGGCTCTTTATCAAGCCGCAACCACCCTGTGGCGCAATGTCATCATCTAGCGGCACAGGGCGATGACCTGCGCGCGATTGGCCTAGCGCGCTACTCCTCCGGGCCGGTGAGGCCGTCGACGACGGCTTCGGCCACCGAGCGCATCGTGGTGCGGCGGTCCATGGCTGTGCGCTGGATCCACCGGAACGCCTCCGGCTCGGTCATCTTCTGCGCCGTCATGAGCAGCCCCTTGGCGCGGTCGACGGCCTTGCGGGTCTCCAGCCGCTCGAGCAGCGTGGCGACCTCGGCCTCCAGCGCCTGGACCTGGTTGAAGCGTGATACCGCCAGCTCGATCGCCGGGATCAGCTCGTGCCGCGCGAACGGTTTGACCAGGTAGGCCATCGCGCCGGCGTCGCGGGCCTGCTCGATCAGGTCGCGCTGGCTGAAGGCGGTCAGCATGACGACGGGCGCGATCTTCTCGGTCACGATCGCCGACGCCGCCTCGACGCCGTCCATCTTAGGCATCTTGATGTCCATCATCACGAGGTCCGGCTTGAGCTCACGGGCCAGCGCGACCGCGGTCTCGCCGTCGCCGGCCTCCCCCACGACTTGGTAACCCTCCTCGCGCAGCATCTCGCCGAGGTCGAGCCGGATGAGCGCCTCGTCCTCCACCAACAGCACGCTGTGCCGCTTGGTGGGCGAACCGGCAGGCGAGTCGGGATCCGCTGACAGGCGCGGTCCCGAGGCTGAACGCTCGGTCACGGATTCTCCTTCTTGGAGCGGGTAGAGCCCGCGCCAGAGGCTACCCGGACTACCCTTATCGTCGATGTGATCTTAGTGCGGCCCCCGTAGCCCAATCGGCAGAGGCAGCGGACTCAAAATCCGTCCAGTGTGCGTTCGAGTCGCACCGGGGGCACCCAGTCTGACCTCGCTCGGAGGCCCCTGACCAGCGGCAGTAGGTCAGGGGGTCGCAGTCATCTCGCGCTCGGACCAAGATCGCGGCCGCTTCACGTACCCCTGAGGCGGCTGGACCGACTGGTCGAGCTTGGGGGAGGGTGGGGCACGCGCTGTAGTTGACGACTACAGAGAGTGAGAATTGGCGTAACGTTCGCCCTCATGATCAACTCAGTCGTCGCGCTCGCGCGCCTCGCGGAGCTGCTCGGTGACCTCGCTCCACCGAAACCGATAGCGACCGCCTGGCGTCGTCACGGCCGGTCTCAGCCAGCCACGCCGGACCCACGCGCCAACCGTGCGGGTGCCGACTCCGAGTCGCCGTGCGACGTCGCCGGACGTGATCAGCCTGTCGTCGTCGTTCATCGCCTACGGACAGTAACGGGCTACAGGCACACCGGCAGCCTCACCAGCGCAAATACGTCGAACACGCCTAACAGCGCGTAAGCACCCTTAGAAGCCTTTGAGCGCATTTAGCGCATTACGGTTGAATGCCGGTTGCCTTTCAGATGGGAGCAGACGTTGCAGGTCTACGGGGTCCATCGTCAGGAGTGGGAGTCAGTCAGCGAGACCGAGCTGCTCACCACGAACAAGACCAACGCCGAGCAACACGCCAAGGCGGTCTCGGTCGAGTACACCTACGGCCTGGTCGTCATCACGAGGCGCGAGCTGGACCGCGCTGGCAGCGTGTGGGTGGTCTCTGTGTGGCGTAGGGGGCAGAAGGTCACCGACCACGGCTCGGACGGGCTCTGGCGCAAGGCGAAGGAGATGCCGATCTAGCCGGCCGTGGTGGCGTCTGGCCAACGCGGGAGCTATCCCGAGCTATCCCGCGCTCTGGCGGCGCGACGTCAGCGAGACCACGTTCCCGGCTGGGGGATTGGTGGTGGCGCTAACGGCGGGAGCTGGCGCTGGGGCGAGCTGGTGCGCCTTGCCACCTTCGTCCTGGGGGACGTAGCCGCCGTACACGTTGAGCGTGATCGAGAAGTTGGCGTGCCCGAGCCAAAGGCTGACCTGCATGTAGTGCGTTCCGGCGCTCAAATTCAGCACCGCGAACGTGTGGCGTAGGTCGTGCAACCGCACCCCGCGTACAGCCGAGCGCGCCGGGGTGTGCGAGCCGTCGTCCGCGCTCCGCTCCGCAGCGGCCGGGGTGCTCACCGGGAGACCCACAGCTGCGAGCGCGGGCTTGAACAGGTTGTCGTAGAGCGCGCCCGGTGCAACAGGAGCGTTCCAGTCCAGAGCGCGCGGGCCAGGCGCACCGCCATTTCGCCGATTTGGAAATAGGGGTGCGTTCGGGTCCTCGCCGCGCGGGTGTGTCTCGGTGAGGTAGTGGTGCAGCTTTTCTGCGAGCCAATCGTCCAGCAAGATCGTTCGGCGGGACTTCTTGGACTTCGGCGTGCCGGTTATCCATTCGCCGCCGAGCTTCCGGCGGGTGCGGTTAACCGCGATAGAGCCCGCGTAGCTGCGATCGCGGCGACGGCCAACAGTCACGTCGCCAACGTCCATTCCTGCGAACTCGGCCGCGCGCAACCCCGTATAGGCCAAGAACTCCACTGCGAACCCGAACACAGGCTGCCGAGCCTGCGTGGCGATGTGGTCTGCGATGGCTGCGACTTGAGCAGCGGTCAGCGGGTGCGGCGTGAAGCCGTCCTCGTCCCCCACCGCATAGCCTCCCTCAATCTCGGTGTTGTCGAGCGGGTTGACGGCGATAGCGCTCTTCCGCACCGCATAGCGCAATACCCGACCGAACACACCCCAAGCGTGCTTGAAGGTCGCGGGGCTGAGCGGTCGGCGAGCCCGAATTTGCAAGTGATCGACACCTTGCGCGAGTTGCGCTTTGGAGTTCGCGGGCGAGGGGGTGGGGGTGTGGGGTGCCCCGGAAAGCAACTCCGCTGCGAATCGCTCGGCGGCTTGCGGGGTGATCGAGCCAATCGCGACAGCGGCGAAACGGGGCAGCACATAGCAATGCAACAGCCGCCGATACTCGTCACAGGTGCGCTGCTTGAGCTTGCCGCGTTGTACGCGGATTTCGAGTGACTCCAACCACCCCCACCGCACGAACCGTCTCGGTCCGCAACACCCCACCGGCCTGCGACACCACCTGCGAACCCGCCGCATCAACGGCCGGGCGGGGTAGAACCCACTACGCTTGTTCACCTGGAGGGTGCTCCTGATCCTGTCGGATGTGGACCCTTCACAAGTCACATCCTGGCTGCTCAGGAGCACCTTTCAGCCGTTCAACACACCCCACCCGACGATCACCCGTGAAAGCCCCGGGCTGGCCGAACCGCCGGAGCTGGCCACCGGGTTGTTCCGGCTCATGGCCGACACCTGGCGGCGCGGCACGACACCGATCTGGTCGAGCGGGCGGCTGCAGGTGCACCAAACCGAGCAGGATGCGGTGCGGGGTGCAGCGCCGTCACAGGGCGGACCCGCACATCGGCTGGCGCTGGTTGTCTGGATCGACGACCGCGGTTGGCGGCAGATAATCGGCGTCTGCCCAGCCGCCACACCGATCTCCTGGACGTGACCTGGGCAGATTTCGCGGCAAAGGCACAGGTCGGATCAGAGGCTGGGGAAGATCGGAAGGCGTGCACCCGCCGCATCGCGTCGGGAACTCCCGCCGCGCCTCGACGTCCATCCCGACCGTCGGATTCGCCGCTGCTGTGCGTGCGGGCCACGCAGCTCACAACGCGCTACACCGGCGATGCTGCCCCACCGAACGCTCGCCCGAGCGCGAACACGCCGACCTCGCGGTTGTGTCCAACACCAGCCACGCCAGACCGAGGTCGGCATCCATCCGCCACCCGTTGATACTCTCTTCGCACTTCAACGACCCTGCACGTGTGCGTGAGGAGCTGGCCATGACGCTGCGGCAGAGGGCGGCAGTTCAGCCTCCCGAGGCATTGATAATGGCTGGCAGCTGGCCTGGGGACGACATCGAGAAGGCCGTGCGCAGTATGCTCCCGTACAACACGGTGGTCCTGTCGGGCGGGGAGATCGATCGCCTTGTCAAGGACGAGGTAACCGGTGAACTGAGGACTCCCGGTCCTCTTGATGGGCCGGCCCATCGCCGCAACTGGGTGGTCGGCGTCACCGGAGCAGTCCGCCGGCATCTCGGTCTGCCGATCAGGTACAGAGATGAGGGGCTGAAGTATTGGCACTTCTTTGCGCGCCGGCCGCAATGGGGAGGCAAGCTCACCGAAAAAGACGTGCCCGAGTTGGATTATCCAACTTTTGCCAAGGAAGACTGGCAAGTAGTGCGTCGGGTGCTTGACGAGGCTGGCCGGGCGGACACAAAGTTCCAGGTAGCGATCCCGACCGGTTATGCGATCGGCGTCTTCTCCGGCCCGTTCGTCATTTCCGAGGCTTTCACGCAGAAGCTTGAAAGCGAAGTTAGGGACATGTTCCGTGGTCCAGATGCGCTCGATCCCCTCAGGACCGTGATCCAGGTCGACCTGCCAGCCGAGATGATCACGTTCGCTATGGCAACGCCGCTGTTTCGACCCAGGTTTGGCCAATGGGTCAGGCAAACACTGCAACGACTGATCGTGGCGGCACCGGAAGGTACGAGTTTTGCTCTTCATCTGTGCTGGGGGGATCTTCATGCCAGCGCCCTGCCCGCGTGGCGGAGCGTCAAGGCAATGGTGCAGTTCACCAATATCCTGGTGAGGGATTGGCCCGCAACCTGGCCACTACTCTACGTCATCATGCCGTTTGTGGCCGGCAAGCGGTTAGCACCAGTAAGGGCCTGGCGCTACCGCTGGCTGAAGCAACTTCGGCTGCCGACGGACACGCTTCTGGTGGCAGGAATTCTGCACAAACGGCAGTCGGCCGAACGTGCCCGAAAGGTATGGGCAGCGCCGAGAAGTTGCTACGGAGGGCGAATGGCCGTTGGCCCCGAGTGCGGCTGTGGTCGGTGCACGCTCAACGAAGCGCTATACATTTTCGAGCAGGGCGAAAGATTGCTGCATCCCGCTTAGGAAGGCCGACCGTTCGGCTCAGGCGGATCTGCACCGAGAGTGGCCGGCGCTCTGTAACCCGACTCTTGCAAAGTTTCTGCCCGGGCGCAGCAGCACCGACAACGGCTCCCCGGTGCCCTGCGGTCCGTGGTCAAGGAAGCTCCACAGGTTGAGTCGGCCTGGGCGCGGTGCCGGTGTTGCCACCGGTCCGTCTCCCCAGACCGCTCGCCGAACCCGCCGTGCGCCTCTCGACGCAACGGGCTCTCCACGGTGTCTGCCGTTAGGCGTGGTTGGGCTGTGCCCAGGGGTTAGGGATCGCGCCCCGGTAGCGGTAACGGGTGACCGTGACCGCGTCCAGGTTGAACAATGCGATCCCGTCCGCGGCGGGGGGTTTCCACCGGCCGGTGTGGTCGGTGAATCGCCTGCGGATGTCCTTCCACTTCCAGCGGTGCAGCGTGGTCAGCCACCGGATGACGCGCCACCAGATGAATCTCGCCAAGTGGTGCAGGGTGTGCGTCGCCACTGCGGGCTTGAAGTAGGTCGACCAGCCGCGCATGATCTGATTGAGTCTGATCAGCACGTCCCTGGGGTTGGCTTGCGACGTCCTGCGAGTCAGCGCCCGGATCTTCGCCTTCAACGACCGGATGGGCCGATCACCGATGAAGGTGTAGACGTAGCGCTTGTTCGTGCCTCGCTTGCGGCGCCACTGGATGTGGAACCCCAGGAGTCGACCCATAGCGCGCTCCGAGTACGTCGAGTCGGCTCCGTATCTTGTGGAGGCTCTCCCTGTC
>JACDBJ010000133.1 GCA_013695005.1 Pseudonocardiales bacterium | reverse complement strand
CGACGGCCCGGCGCCCGAGCGGCGCGGCTAGCTGATCCCCGGGTTGCGGATCGGATCCCATCAATGCCCTCCAGCTGTTTAGATCTTGAAGCCTTGAGTTGTGAACACCCACAGTCCCGCGCTGAACCAGAGGCCGACCAGCGCCGTGAACACCACGCCACCGATCACCGGCAGCGCCCAGCCGGGCAGGCCCTTGCGGGACAAGACCAGCATCTTGGTCACAAAGGCACCGTAAAAAATGCAACCAAACAGCGAGTGGAACAGAACTCGCGGTTGGGCGGTCTGGAAGCCGAGCGCGTAGAGGCAGTGCACGGCCACCGGCACCGTCAGCAGCACCGCGATCCGGCCGGACCAGCGGTGCAGGGTGCCGATCCACGGCGGCTGGTTGGCCACCTTGATCTTGCCGAACATGATCAGAGCCGTGGTGATCTGCACGAGCGCGAGCACGAATGCGCCGGTGGTCAGCCATGCCTTCGCGTACAGGCCGCTGGAGAAGCCGCCGATGTTCACGGCCTGCCCGGTCGGGTCGTGCAGCGCGCCGTAGAGGCCGAGGATCACCGCGACCCCGACGCCGACCGCGATGAGCGCCAGCAGCGCACCCATCTGGGTGCTCGGACGTGACGGGGCCGCCTGCGTGGGGGGTTCGGCGGTGGTCATCGGTTGCCTCCTGCGCCTGGAGTTGACGGGCTGTTAGTTGACGACGGTGGTGTCGCCCTCGACCGACTGGGCGGTGGCGGTGTCCAGCGGAGGGGCAGGCGCGCCGTTGCTCATCAGGCCGGTCACGGCGCCGTCGGGCTGCCGGATCCAGCCGGTGGTGGTGCCGCCACCCGACGCGCGGTAGAGGCCGGCGGGCTTCTGGGCGAGCTTCGCGGTGAACTTCCACGTCTTGCCGCCGGCGGAGACCTCGCCCGTGATCGTGTCGCCGTTGAGCGTGCCGGTGAGCTTGTTGTCGCCCTTGCCCTTGAGCTCGAGCTTGCCGTCCTTGGCGGTGCCGTTGTACCAGGCCTCGACGGACTTGCCGTCGCACACGTAGGACGACGCCTTCTCGCCCTTGACGGTGATCGCGATGGCGGCCTCGGGGGGTGCCTTGCCCTCGGTCTTGCCGGTGTAGCTCGCCTGGGCCGGGAATGGCGTCGCCGCGGCGACGGGCTCAGCCGATGCCGTCGTCGTGGCTGCCGCACCGGCTGCGGCATCCGCGGGCGGTGGGGTGCCGGGCGCCGCTGACAGGTTCACCAGGAACAGCACCAACCCCAGGACGGCGACCGCCACGAGGGTGAGGATTGGTCCGCGGTTCTTCATGTCTGTCTCCCTGGATCTGAACCCTTGACCGTCCGGGGGCTTGCCTCAAGGCACACGGCGAGCTTGGCCGAAGGTTCAATCGCTCGGGGTCACGTCTTCGCAACGGGCTACCGTAGACAGGTGAGCTCGCTGCCGTTGGTCTTCGACGAACCGAAGCGGGTCAAGCCTCCCCGGCACCTCGCCGACCTGGACTCCGCCGCTCGGCGCGCCGCCGTCGCCGAGCTGGGTCTACCGGCCTACCGCGCCGACCAGCTCTCGCGGCACTACTTCGGCCGGCTGCAGACCGACGCCGCCGAGATGACCGACCTGCCCGAGGCGATGCGCGCGCAGCTCGGCGCGGCGTTGCTGCCGCCGCTGGTCACCCCGGTGCGCGAGCTGAGCTGCGACGACGGCACCACCCGCAAGACGCTGTGGAAGGCGATGGACGGCACCCGCGCCGAGACGGTGCTCATGGGCTATCCGGACCGGGCGACGGTGTGCGTGTCCAGCCAGGCCGGATGTGGGATGGCGTGCCCGTTCTGCGCCACCGGGCAGGGCGGGCTGCAACGCAACCTGTCCACCGGCGAGATAGTCGAGCAGGTCCGCGCGGCTGCCGCAGCGGCGCGCGACGGCGCACTCGGCGGGCCGCGGCGGCTCTCGAACGTCGTGTTCATGGGCATGGGTGAGCCGCTGGCCAACTACAAGCGGGTCGTCGACGCGCTTCGGCGGATCACCGAGCCCGTGCCGTCCGGGCTGGGGATCGCGGCGCGGTCGGTGACGGTGTCCACGGTCGGCCTGGTGCCCGCCATCGAGCGGCTGACCGGCGAGGGCCTGCAGGTCACGCTGGCGGTCTCGCTGCACACGCCCGACGACGAGCTGCGCAACACGCTGGTCCCGGTGAACACCCGCTGGCCGGTTGCTCAGGTGCTCGGCGCCGCTCGGGGTTATGCCGAGCGCACCGGCCGCCGCGTGTCGATCGAGTACGCGCTGATCCGCGGGGTGAACGACCAGCCGTGGCGCGCCGACCTGCTCGGCCGCCTGCTGCGCACCGAGCTGGGCCAGCTCGTGCACGTGAACCTCATTCCGCTGAACCCGACGCCGGGCAGCGAGTGGGACGCCAGCCCGTTGCCGGTGCAGGAGGAGTTCGTGGCGCGGGTTCGGGCGGCCGGCGTGGCCTGCACCGTGCGCGACACCCGTGGCCGCGAGATCGCCGCCACCTGCGGCCAGCTCGCCGCGGAGGACGTCGCGGGGACGAACGGCACCTTCGTCCGATAGGGCCGAACGAACGGCACTTTCGTCCGCAGTGCCGCGGCCTGCAGTACAGCTAGCTGCCGAGGACGTCGGCTAGGTCGAAGCGCACCGGCACCTCGAGCTGCTCGAAGGTGCAGCTGCGCGGGTCGCGGTCCGGGCGCCAGCGGACGAACTGCGTGGTGTGCCTGAACCGCACACCTTCCATGTAGTCGTAGCGCACCTCGACGACACGCTCCGGGCGCAGCGGGGTGAACGAGAGGTCCTTGCCGGCGTTCCACCGGCTGGTCTCGCTCTTGCGCGGCGTGCGGAAACCTTGCTCCTGCTTGGCCCAGTCCCACGGGTGGTCGCTGAAGTCCGTGACCAGCGGCTGGAGCTCTTCGTACAGCTCACGCCGCCGGGCCATCGGGAACGCCCCCACCACGCCGACCGAGACGAGCGTCCCCTCGTCGTTGTAGAGCCCGAGCAGCAACGAACCGATGGCGTGGTCGTCGGTCTTGTGGGTTCGGTAGCCGGCCACCACGCAGTCGGCAGTGCGCTCGTGCTTGATCTTGTACATCACCCGCTTGTCGGGCTGGTAGTTGCCGTCGAGCGGCTTCGCGATCAGCCCGTCCAGCCCGGCGCCCTCGAAGACCTTGAACCACTCGTGGGCCGTGTCGAGGTCGCGGGTGGTCGGCGTGAGGTGCACGGGCGCCTTCGCGGGCTCAAGTGCCTTCTCCAGCGCGGCGCGGCGCTGTGCGAAGGGTTCGCCGCAGAAGTTGGTATCGTCCAGCGCGAGCAGGTCGAATGCCACAAAGCTGGCCGGCGTCTGCTCGGCGAGCAGTCGCACCCGCGAGTCGGCCGGGTGGATCCGCTGCTGCAATGCCTCGAAGTCCAGCCCCTGCGTCTGTGTGCTGGCGAGGATGATCTCCCCGTCGATCACGCAACGCTGCGGCAGGTTGGCCTTGACCGCCTCGACGACCTCGGGGAAGTACCTTGTCATCGGCCGCTCGTTGCGGCTGCCGATCTCCACCTCGTCGCCGTCGCGGAAGATGATGGAGCGGAAGCCGTCCCACTTCGGTTCGTAGCTCTGGCCGGCAGGGATCTCGGGTACCGGCTTGGCCAGCATCGGCTTGACCGGCGGCATCACGGGTAGGTCCATGGGCTCAGTGTCCCGCATGCGGGTCATCGAGTGCCGAGACCAACGCTTCCCGGTAACCTCCGCCGCGATGCTGTTCGAGGCCCGCTTTCGCGACGGGGTGCAGGACGGATCGGTGACGGTGACATTCCGTCGTTGGAGGCGGCGCCATGCCATCGCGGGACACCGCTACCGCACCCCGGTCGGCGTCATCGAGGTTGACGCGGTCGACGTCGTCGAGGCAGGGAAGATCACGAACGCGGATGCGCGTCGCAGCGGCTACCCGTCCGCGGCGGCCGTGGTGGCGGACCTCCGCGGCACCGATGACCTGCCGATCTACCGCGTCCGCTTCCACGCCATCGCCGGTCCCGATCCTCGTGACGATCTCGCCGCGAGCGCGGTGCTCACCAGGGAGGAGGTCGCGGAGCTGGATCGTCGGCTGGCTCGCCTCGACAAGTCGAGCTCGTACGGAGCGTGGACCAGCGAGACGCTGGCGGTCATCGCGGCGCGTCCCGGGGTCCGTGCTGGCGACCTCGCAACCTCGCTCGGCCGGGAGCGCGAGCCGTTCAAGCTCGACGTCCGCAAGCTGAAGAACCTGGGCCTGACGATCAGCCTGGAGGTCGGCTACCGGGTCTCCTCCCGCGGGCAGGCCTACCTCGACGCCACCTCCCGCGCGTAAGTACGCCGCGGGCGCGCCGACCTACCTGATCTCAGCGTCGCGGCGTGCCCGGCCGCCGCGGTCGCCCGCGCCCGGTCCACTCGGCGGGCCACTCCTGCGCCGGCCGTGAGCTGGTACTCGGCGTCGGTTGGCTCTTCAGCCCGTCGCGGTCCGCCCACTCCAGCAGTGGCTCGATGGCGAACACCGCGCCGTCGATGCCGGCGTGCAGGTCGCCGAGCTCGGCGTAGCGGGCCGGCATGGTGGCGATGGTGAAGTCGCGCGGCTCGGCGTCGGCGACCTCGTCCCAGCGCAGCGGCGCGGACACCGGCGCCTCGGGGTAACCGCGCACGGAGTACGCGCTGGCGATCGTGTGGTCGCGGGTGTTCTGGTTGTAGTCGACGAAGATCGTCGCCGGGTCGCGGTCCTTCTTCCACCAGCTCAGGTCGACCAGATCGGGCACCCGCCGCTCGACCTCCAGTGCGAACGCCCAGGCCGCGTTGCGCACCTCGGGGAAGCCCCAGCGTGGCTCGATCCGCACGTAGATGTGCATGCCCTTGCCGCCGGAGGTCTTCGGCCAGCCGACCGCCCCCAGCTCGTCGAGCACCTCCTTGCAGACGGCCGCGACGGCCTTCACCTGGGCGTACGTCGCCTTCGGTCCTGGGTCGAGGTCGATGCGCCACTCGTCGGGCTTCTCGGTGTCCTGGCAGCGGGAGTTCCACGGGTGGAACTCCACAGTGGACATCTGAACCGCCCACACGACGTCCGCGATGTGCGTGACGCACAGCTCGTCGGCATGGCGGTTGAAGCGCGGGAAGAACACCCGCACCGTCCTGACCCACTCCGGCGCGCTGGCCGGCAGCCGCTTCTGGTGCACCTTCTCGCCGGTGACGCCGGTGGGGAAGCGGTGCAGCATGCAGGGCCGCTCGCGCAGCGCGCGCACGATGCCGTCGCCGACCGAGATGTAGTACTGGATCAGGTCCAGCTTGGTCTCGCCGCGGGCCGGGAAGTACACCCGGTCCGGGTTGGTGACCCGTACGACGCGGTCCTCGACCTCGAGCTCGATTGCCTCGCCCACGGCTGCGACGATATGCCGGTGACCCGCGTCGTGGTGGTCGGTGGGGACGCCGCGGGCATGACCGCCGCGTCCACCGCGCTCCGCAAGGCTCCTGACGGCGCGTTGAGCGTTGTGGCCTTCGAGCGCAGCCACCACACCTCCTATTCCGCGTGCGGCATTCCGTACTGGGTGGCCGGCGACGTGTCCGGCCCGGACGCGTTGGTGGCGCGTACCCTGTCGCAGCACCGCAAGAACGGCATTGACCTGCGGTTACGCGCCGAGGTCGACGGGCTCGACCTGTCCCGGCGGGAGGTTTCCGTGGTGGAGCTCGACGGAGGCCGCCGCTACCGCGAGGGGTTCGACGAGCTGGTGATCGCCACCGGCGCGGTGCCCATCCGCCCCGACCTCCCGGGTGTGGACGCGCCGGGGGTCTACGGCGTGCAGACGTTGGACGACGGCGCAGCGCTGCTCGGCGGGCTGGCCGGCTCGCCGCGGCGGGCGGTGGTGGTCGGCGCCGGCTACATCGGCGTAGAGATGGCCGAGGCGATGGTGCGCCGCGGGCTGGAGGTGACCGTCGTCGATCAGGCGCCCGAGCCGATGACGACCCTGGACCCGGACATGGGCGCACTGGTGCGCGAGGCCATGGAGGGCATGGGGATCCGGGTGCTGGTCGGTACGGCCGTGCGCGGCTTCGAGGCCGGCGCTGACGGGCGGGTGAGTGGGGTCGCGACGGACGGAGGTCTGTTGCCGGCGGACGTCGTCGTGCTCGGGATGGGCGTGCGCCCCAACAGCGAGCTGGCGGCCGCCGCAGGGTTGCCGGTCGGCGAGCACGGTGGCGTGCGCACCGACGAGCGGATGCGGGTGCAGGGG
>JACDBJ010000108.1 GCA_013695005.1 Pseudonocardiales bacterium | reverse complement strand
GCACAGTGCTGGACGACGTCATCGGGATCCTGGGCTGAGCTATCGCTCGGGGGCACCGACTAGCAGGAGACCCAGATCGATCCGACTGCCGATCCCGAGCTTGCGGTAGGCACGCGCGAGGTGGGTCTCGATCGTCCGGACAGACAGTACGAGCAGGTCGGCGATCTCCTGGTTGCTCGCTCCGTTGGCCGCCAAGGTCGCCACCTGCTGTTCCCTGCGGGTGAGCAGCGGCGCCAGCTGGGCGCGTGCTGGCGTCTGCACGCCGTCGCAGCCGCGCGCCAGGTCTGCGGACCGGTTCGCGGACCTACCTGCCGGGCGGCGTCGTCCTGCTCGCTCGTGGGCCTGCGCGGCGTGGGCCGACGCGTCCACGGCCAGCAGCCAGGCACCCTGCGACTCGAACTCAGCCGCCACCTGATCCAGGCGGTCGCCCAGACCGCGGGTCACCGCGTCGGCGTGCGCGACGAAGGCCGGTACCAGCGCACCCTCGACCAGCCCTGCGAGCTGGCGCAGCCGGTCGGTCACCTCGGCGGCCCGACCGAGCCGGACCACCGCGTACAGGGCATTGGCCTCCACGAGAGGCTGGTCCATCCGTGCGGCGACCGATGCTGCATGCACGGCCCGGTCGGCTGCCTCTTCGATCCGCTGCTCGGCAGCGCTGTGCCAGGCTTGGGCGAGGATGTCCTCCGGTTCGAAGACGCGCACCGCGCAGCGGCCTGCCGCCGCGTTCACGTCGAGCAGCCGTGCCGCGCTGACGCGGTGACCGAGCAGGGCGTGCGCCTGCGCCAATTGCGCCCGACATCGCGGCAGGCACCCGGCTGGGTCACCGTCGACCAGCAGCGCCGCCGCTTCGGTCAACCAACGGACTGCCGTTGCGAGGCGTCCGGCGGCCAGCGCCGCCGATCCGAGCCCCAAGACGGCCATCCCGTCGCCGCCAGGGCCCGGCTGGGCAAGGCTCGCCCCGTGCAGCTGCGCCGCCCGCAGCTCGGCCCGCCGGACGTGTCCCGCCGATTCCAGTGCCAGCAGCTCGCTCTGGGCCAGCGCGAGTCGGGCCATCGAGATCTCCGGCTCGGCGACGCGGCCCTCGGCTGCCGCCCAGCCCGACGCCGCCGCCGCGAGCGCTGCTTCGGTGCGACCGAGCACCGCCAGCCCGCCGGTCAGCGCAGCCGCCGCCAACACTCGGGCGCCGACGCCGGCTGCGCCAGCAGCGGCAGGGACAAGGACGGCCGCTGCCAACTCGGCTGCCTCTCGTGGCCGACCTGCCGAGAACGACAGCAGCGCCCGAGCGGCCAGCGCCGTGCAGCTGGCCGGATCCGTCGCCCCGGAGGCCGCCACCGCGTCGAGCTCCGAAACGGCGTCCTGCGCCCGGCCGAGGCCGTAGAAGAGGTTGAGCGCCCTGGTGACCCCGAGATGCGCCGCCTCGTCGGCCGACACCGCGAGCTGCCTTGCGTCCATCGCCAGCCGTTCGGCCTCCACCGGCCGGCCCTGACAGCGCACCGCCTCGACCAGCGCGACATGGGCCGCGCAGCCAGCCCCGTCCTCGACGGCGGCCCGCGCGAGCCGCTCCGCCAGTCCGTGGTCACGCTCGGCGTTGGCGTGCGCCGCCGCGGTGGCCAGCACGCCCGGATCGGCGTACGGACCGTCGCCGGCCAACAGCAGGACGCCGGCCCTGATCGGATCCTCGATGCGCCATTGCCTCGCGATGTCGCCGGCCAGCCTGCGCCGCAGCTGACGGGCCACCTCCTGGGGCATCTGCGCGCGCAGCACCTCGCCATGCAGTGGTTGTGCTAGCCGGGCCTCGGTACGCCGGGACACCCGCTCCGCGGTCACCAGGCCACGTCTCTCCAGCGCAGCGACGGCCTCGGAGGAGGTCACCTCCACCACCTCCGCGAGCCCGAGCGAGCCGCCGACGGCGAGCAACTCGAGGGCGCACTCCTCGTCGGCGTTCAGCTCGCCGATCTGCGCCCGCACGACCTCGATCAGCCGCTGGGTCGGCGCGACGGCCCCCCAGCGCCAGACCCCATCGCCGACGCGCAACCGTGTCGTCTCGTGGCCTGCCTGGACCAGCTCCTGCAGGAGCGCGGCGCTACCGCAGCTCATCCGGGACAGCTCGGCGCTCGTCCGGCTCCCCACGATCCCACCGAGGCCGGCGCTGAGCAGCTGCGCCACCTGGGAATCCGACAGTGGCGCCAGCTCGATCCTGCTCGTCAGGCCGTCCTGCCATAACGCCGACACCAGCTCGGGCGCCGGGGCCCCGCTGCAGACCGTCAGCACGACGCAGGCAGACCGAGTCAGCACGATCTTGTGCAGGAGCGCCGCGGAGAGCTCGTCGAGCAGATGGGCATCGTCGATCCCGACGACGAGGGTGGGCTCGTCCGCTGAGCCGGTCAGTGCGGTCACCGCATGGTGCAGCATGGCCGCCGGGGTGGAGGACGTCGCCGCCACCGGAACGAGGTGCGCCAGCGCGCCCAGCGGGATGGCCGAACTTGCGCGAGTACCGGTGGCCCACGCCGTCGGCTGCCCGGCTCGTCGGGCGACCGCGACGGCTTCCTGGGCCAACCGCGTCCTGCCGACGCCGGCCTGGCCTGCGACGACGACCGCCCCCGGTTCGCTGCTGTCCATGGCGTCGATGACGGCCTGGAGCTCCCGGTCTCGACCGACAAAAGGCCACGGGGACGGCACGCCACGAGGCACCGGGCCCGACTGCACCCGGACCATGCCCGGCCGGGTCGTCAGCTCGTCGGGCAGGCGTGCGGGCAGGGGAATGTCCGAGTCCTCTCGGAGCAGGAAGTTCGTGCGGTGCTCCGAGCACGCTTCGCAGTCGGCTGGCGCCGCGTCGCGCAAGAGGGAGGTAAGCATCGTTGGGGTCCTCTTCCCAGGAGATGTCGGCTAAGAGCCGACCGGCGGTGCCTGGGCGGTGGCGCAGCGTGCTGCCACGGCGGCATGCGGCCGATCGGGTTACCGCGAGCCGCTCCAACGGGTCTACCGAGAGCGGCGGGAAGGGCTGCTAGCCAGGGCTGGGTCGCCCGTTGGGATACCACCAGCTAGATCGCTGCAACGCAGCCACCATCAGGCCGAGCGCCAACAACAGGGCGACCGCTGAGGGGTCGACCTCCGCCGGGGCAGCGCCTGCGCCAGGCCCGTTGGCCGAGGAGACCGAGGATGATGTCGGGATACCGCCCGGTACGGGCAACGGCATCGACCCATGCCCGCCCGGAAGCCCCCAGGTGAACGAGACCGACGTCTCGACGATGCCGGCCACCGAGCGTGCGCTGCTGGCGAGCGTTGCGGCAGCGGCTCCGGCGGCCGCGGTTGCCAGGTCGGCGAGGGTTGCATGCTTGGCCGGACCTGGGAAAGCAGCCACGTCGCTGACCGACTGCACGGTGCCGTCGACCATCCTCTGGGCCGCGCCCACCACAGGCCCGGTCACCTGTCCTACCTGGTCGAGTGCCGGCGTCGCCACCTGTACTACCTGGTCGAGTGCCGGCGTCGCCACCTGTACTTC
>JACDBJ010000104.1 GCA_013695005.1 Pseudonocardiales bacterium | reverse complement strand
ACGTCGTCCCGACCCCGGCCGCGTCCGGGCAGAACGCGCTGGTGGCCTGCCGTCCGGCGAAGACACGCGCGGCGAGCTCCAGCGCGGCGTCCAGCTCGTCTGCCCGCAGCGCCGGAAGATCGGCCTGCAGCGCACCCAGCGCCACCCGCGCCGGCCCGCGGTGATCGCGGAGCACCGCCGCGCCACGTTCCAGCGCCGCGTTGAGCCCCAGCTCCGGCCGGTCGAGCAGCACGGGCACGCCGTCGGCCGAGAGCACGGCGAGCACCTCGGGGTCGGGGCTGACCGCCACCACCCGGCCGACCAGGGTGGCCGCGGTGGCCGCGGCGATCGTGTCCTTGGCCATCGCGAGGGTCAGCCTCGCGTGCGCTCCCGGGTCGCCGAGCCCGCCGTCGGCGGCGCCGCGCAGCCGCGACTTGGCCAGGTGGAGGGCCTTGACCGGCACCAGCAGGTCGACCGGGCCCGCAGCGTCCACCCGACCATCCTGACACCGAAGCTCGCGGCGTCGCCGGGTGGACCTGTGGCCCCCCGGAAGGGAGACTCACGCCAGATCGCGGGGTAACCGGCAGGAGGTCGGCAGGGTGGCGCGTGAGAAAGGCGGGTTCTGGCTCGGGTTGACGGCGGCACTGTTCTACCCGATCACCCGCATACTCGGGCGCTGGCGGTGGGAGGGGCTCGAGCGGATCCCGGGAGCGGGTGAAGGGGCCGCCTTGGTGGTGGCCAACCACATCTCCTACATCGACCCCATCTACACGGCGGTCTTCGTGCACCGCGCCGGCCGCATCACGCGGTTCCTGGCCAAGGCCAGCCTGTGGAAGATCCCGCTGCTCAAGTCCATCCTGCGCGGCACCGGTCAGATCCCGGTATACCGCGACTCGGCCGACGCCCAGCAGAGCCTGCGCGACGGGGTACAGGCACTGCGCGAGGGCAAGGTCGTGGTGATCTACCCGGAGGGCACCATCACCCGCGACCCGGAGCACTGGCCGATGCGCTCGCATACCGGGGTGGCCCGGCTGGCGCTGGCCACCGATGCGCCCGTGCTGCCGGTCGTGCACTGGGGCACCCAGGCCGTCTACGACCACTACACCAAGAAGCTCCGGCCGTTCCCACGCAAGAACATCGTGGTGCGCTGCGGGCCGCCGATCGACCTGTCGGCCTTCCGCGACCAGCCTGTGGACGCCGTGCTGCTGCGCCGGGTGACCGACCACGTGATGGGTGAGGTGCGCGCACTGCTCGCGCAGGAACGTGGCGAGCTGCCGCCCGCCAAGTTCTACCGCCAGCTCCGACGCAGCAGCGGCGAGGCGGCCTGATGGCCGCGCGGGAGATCCGCAGGGCCGCGGTGCTGGGCACCGGGTCGTGGGGCACCGCGTTCGCCAAGGTGCTCGCCGACGCGGGTCGTTCGGTGACGTTGTGGGCCCGCCGCCCTGAGGTGGCGGAGGCGGTGACGTTGCGGCACGCGAACCCCGACTACCTGCCCGGCGTCGAGCTGCCGGCGCTGATCACCGCCACCACGAACGCCGCCACGGCGCTGGATGGGGCCGACGTAGTCGTGCTCGCGGTGCCCTCGCAGACGTTGCGGACCAACCTGGCCGCGTGGCGAGCCTCCCTGCCGGTCGGAGTCACCGTGGTGAGCCTGGCCAAGGGTGTCGAGCTGGGGACGCTCAAGCGAATGAGCGAGGTCATCGTCGACGTGGCAGGCATCGCGCCCGACCAGGTCGCGGTCGTCTCGGGGCCGAACCTGGCACGGGAGATCGCCGGCGAGGAGCCCACCGCCACGGTGATCGCCTGCGCCGACCACGGCCGGGCGGTCGCACTGCAGCAGGCGTGCTCCAACAGCTACTTCCGGCCGTACACGATCACCGACGTCATCGGCTGCGAGCTGGGCGGTGCGTGCAAGAACGTCATCGCGCTGGCCTGTGGCATCGCGGTCGGGATGGGGCTCGGCGACAACAGCCGCGCCTCGGTGATCACCCGCGGGCTGGCGGAGACCACCCGGCTCGGGGCGGCGCTGGGCGCCGACCCGCTCACCTTCGCCGGGCTGGCGGGGCTGGGCGACCTGGTTGCCACGTGTACGTCGCCGCTGTCGCGCAACCGGACGTTCGGCGAGCGCCTGGGCCAGGGCGAGACGCTCGCCCAGGCCGAGGCGGCCAACCACGGTCAGGTCGCGGAGGGCGTCAAGTCGAGCCAGTCGATCTGCGAGCTCGCCGCACGCGCCGGGGTGGACGTGCCGATCGCCGACGCCGTGCGCCGGGTCTGCCACGAGGGGATGCCGGTGCAGGCCATGGTCAAGGAGCTGCTGAGCCGGGAGACCAAGCCGGAACACGTATGACGGGCGACGGCACGCGCTGCGTGCACGCGGGCGACCCGGCTGCTTCCGTGGGGGAGCCGGTGCACCCCGGACCGGTGCTGACCTCGATCTACCACCTCGGCGACCCGAGCGACGCGCCCCCGACCGACTACTACGGCCGCACATCGAACCCCACCTGGCGCGCGCTGGAGGCCGCGATCGGCGGGCTGGACGGCGGCGAGTGCGTGCTGTTCCCGTCCGGGATGGCGGCCGTCACGGCGGTGCTGCGGCTGCTGCTGCGGCCGGGCGACACCGTGGTGCTGCCCGCCGACGGCTACTACGCCGTGCGGGCGTTCGCCGCCGAGGAGCTGGCCGCGAACGGCGTGCACGTCCGGCACGCGCCGACGGCCGGTCCGTGGGTTGCCGAGGTGCTAGCCGACGCCACGCTCGTG
>JACDBJ010000079.1 GCA_013695005.1 Pseudonocardiales bacterium | reverse complement strand
ACTCAACGCCGCGGCCCTTGACGCCGCGAACGCTGCCGCCCGCCTGTCGCCAGGCGCTCTCGCCGCGACCAAGGCGCTGCTCGCCGACGACGCCACGCGGCCGCTGCCGCAGGTCCTCAGCAATGAGGCAGAGGTCGTGCTGGACCTGTACGGGCGCGCCGACGCACGGGCCGGACTTGCCGCCTTCGCAGCTCGGCGACAGCCCGATTACAAAGAGGGCCCGCTATGACTCCCACCATTGATCAACTTCTCCGTCGGCGCGCCGCCGAGACGCCGGACAAGGTGTTCCTGCGGATGAAGAATTATGAGGCCACGTTCGCCGAGACCGAGAAGGACACTGACGATCTGGCGTGCGGTCTGCTCGAACTGGGCGTGGTGCCTGGCGACCACGT
Organism: Pseudonocardiales bacterium; assembly: GCA_013695005.1. GTDB lineage: Bacteria > Actinomycetota > Actinomycetes > Mycobacteriales > Pseudonocardiaceae > Pseudonocardia. The sequence goes on along the minus strand of JACDBJ010000079.1, from coordinate 3,318 downwards.
GGCGGTGTTGCTGCCAAACCGGCCCGAGTCTGTGCACGTCTGGTTCGCCTTGGCCAAGATCGGCGCGATCGCGGCGCCGGTGAACACCGCGTTCCGCGGTATCGGACTGGCGCACCTGCTCAACACCTGCCGTGCCCAGGTCCTCGTCGTTGACGAAACGCTCGTGCAGCCCGTCGCCGAGGTGCGCGAGGCCCTGACCCACCTGCGGGTAGCCGTCGTAGTGGGTGACGCTGCGGCCGCACCCAGGCTGGCAGACCTGCACGTCGTCGCCTTCGACGCGGTACCCGTGCGCGACGGTGTCCCGCCGTCTGGTGGGCACGGACCGCGCGACCAGGCGCTGGTGCTCTTCACGTCCGGGACCACCGGACGGTCGAAGGGCTGCGCGCTCAGCCACCGCTACATCGTGCGGCATGCGGAGCTGCTCTGCGAGCACCTCGAGCTGCGGAGCGACGATGTCCTGTTCTGTCCCTTCCCGCTGTTCCACGCCGACGCGGCGGTCTTCACAGTCGCGCCCGCTCTCGTCCTCGGGGCGACTGCAGCGATCTCAGAGCGGTTCAGCGTCTCCGGGTTCTGGGACGAGGTGCGGCACACCCAGTCGACGGTGTTCGACTTCATGGGCTCCACCCTGGCGATGCTGCACAAGCAGCCGGAGCGTCCCGACGACGCGGATAATCCGGCTCGGCTCGGCTGGGGAGTCCCGCTACCCGGCTTCGCAGACGACTTCGAGAAGCGTTTTGCCGTCGAACTGACCGAGCTGTACGGGCTGACCGACGCCGGGATCGTCGCCTACAACCCCATCGGCCAACCCCGACGCCGCCAGTCCTGCGGCCGACCTGTGGCGCCCTTCGACGTGCGCCTACTCGATGCGGAGGGCTTCGAGGTGCCCGTCGGCGAGGTCGGCGAGATCGCGGTCCGCTCGGAGGAGCCAGGCCTGCTCATGGACGGCTACCTTGCTATGCCCGAGGCCACCCTGGCGGCCACCCGCGACCTGTGGCTGCACACCGGTGACCTCGCACGACGTGACCCTGACGGCTTCCTGTACTTCGTCGGGCGCACCAAGGACGTCATCCGAAGGCGCGGGGAGAACATCTCCGCTTTTGAGGTCGAGGAAGTCATCGGCGCGCACCCAGACGTGCTCGAGGCCGCCGCGTTCGGTGTCCCCAGTGACCTGACGGAGGAGGAGGTGATGGTCGCTGTCGCACCCCGCCCCGGACATCGCGTCGACCCGGCCGACCTCGTGACGTTCTGCGCCGCTCGTGCGGCACGCCACATGGTTCCTCGCTACGTCGACGTGCTCGACGCGTTGCCCAAGACACCGACCGAGAAGATCGAGAAGTTCCGCCTCGTCGAGTCCGGCGTGACCGAACGGACGTGGGACCGCGACAACCCCAGGGAGAGCCAGTGATCACCGAGATGGCTGCCGGAACGACCCGGCAGCATGATCGTCCACACCGTGCGGGCCAGGGCGTCCCAGCAGGCCGTGGCGCGTCGCAGGGCCGTGGGTGCGACGTCCGCGACGTGTATAGGGCACAGGTCCGATGACGGAGCACCCCGAGGAGGGCGCCGGACCCGTGCGACTGTTTGCGCCCGACGCCCTCAGTGGACGCACGGCCGTTGTCACAGGCGCTGGCAAAGGTATCGGGGCGGCGGTTGCTCGTGCCCTCGCTGCGACCGGCGCTGACGTGGTGCTGCTCGACCGCGACTTCGCGGCGGTCGAAGGCGTGGCCCGGGAACTCCCGTCCGCGCTCACACGGGCGGTCGACGTCGCCGACTACGTGTCGGTACGCGACGCCCTCGCCGACATCAGTCGCATCGACGTGCTGGTCAACAACGCGGGTTGGGACCGCGTGCAGCCGTTTCTCGACAACGACCCGTCGCTGTGGGACACGCTGATCGCCGTCAACCTGCGCGGTCCCATCAACCTCTGCCACCTCGCACTGCCCCGGATGTCCTCCGGGGGCCGGATCGTCAACATCGCCTCCGACGCCGGTCGGGTCGGGTCCTCGGGGGAGACGGTCTACTCCGCCTGCAAGGGAGGCGTCATCGCCCTGACGAAGTCCCTAGCCAGAGAGGCAGCGCCCCTCGGCGTCAGCGCCAACTGCGTCTGCCCCGGCCCCACCGACACCCCGCTGCTGAGCGACATCAGGGGTACGCAGGGCATGGCCCGGACGATGGACGCCATTGTTCGGGCCACACCTTTGCGCAAGTTGGCGCAACCGAGCGACGTCGCGGCTGCAGTGACATTCCTCGCCGTCGGGCCAGACCACATCACGGGCCAGGTCCTGTCGGTGTCCGGCGGCCTGACCATGGCGGGCTGAATGGCCCGCCCGCGTGGGGCCGGTGCGCAGACCGAGGCTCGGGTGCGGGACGCGGCGGTCCGGCTGTTCGCCCGGCAGGGCTTCGCGGCGACCGGTCTTCGCGAGCTGGCCACCGAGGCCGGCCTGACCGCTGCAAGCCTCTACCACTACATGAGCAGCAAGGAGGACCTGCTAGTCGAGATTATGCGGTCGACCACAGAGCCGCTTCTGGACTCGGCTTTCGCGCTGCCGGCCGATCGCCCGCCGGAGTGGCGGCTGGCTGCTCTCGTCGAAGCGCACGTCTGGACGCACGGAGCGCGTCCGATGGCCTGTCTGGTGTCCGACACCGAGTTGAGGGCGCTGCACCACGAGCATCTGACCGAGATCGTCGCGCTGCGCGACGCCTACGAGCACCAGTGGCGCGCTGTGGTCGCCGAAGGGGCAGCGAATGGGCGCTTTGTGGTCACGGACGTGCAGGTCGCCTCCTCAGGACTGCTTCAGTTCGCGACCGGGGTGGTGCACTGGTATTCGCCCGTCGGCCGCCTCTCGCTGTCCCGCCTGTGCTCGACACACGCCGACCTCGCGCTCGGAATGATCCGTGCTCATGTTGGAGATCGACCGGTGCGTCGCAGCGACCTGGACCTGCCTGCCCCGGACGCGCGGCTGCCTGTGACTGCGATCGAGCGCACCCTGCACGGTTGACGTCTGTGCCTTCGGTGTACTCCATGCCGCATCCCGATGGGCGAACCGTTGACGGGGCGTCCGGGAGCGCCTGGTGGCACCGGCCGGTTTGGTTTGGCCTGCAAGCTGGACCCGCAGGCGGATCCCGCTACGGCCGGGCAGCCGGCTGTGGGCGCTGTTCGCGGGTAGCAGCAACAGTTCGGCGCCGTCGTGGACGGCGACCGTTGCCAAGGCCGGTTGGACGGCGCCCTCGCAGAGCAGGATGGCGGCTCGGCCGAGTGGGGTGTCCACGGCGCGGAGCGCGTTGCCGGGATGGAAGTTCTGGCCTTCAGTGAATGGG
>JACDBJ010000075.1 GCA_013695005.1 Pseudonocardiales bacterium | reverse complement strand
AGATGCCGTCGTAGAACTCGTCCCCGCCGAGCAGCAGCTGGTGCACCCGGCGCAGGACACGCACGCAACGGGCAACGGCGCGGCCACACCCCCGCAACCTCTCGCACCGCCCGGCCTGCTCACCCCGCCAGTGCAGCCCAGCCAGCCGAGCAAGCCCGCCGCGGGCAGCACGTCGCAGGCCGCACCGAAGCTGACCAAGGCCACCGACGCCGGCGAGGACGGTGAGGTGAGCCCGCTGCGTGGCGCGGCCGCGCTGGTCGTGAAGAACATGCAGTCCTCGCTGAGCGTGCCGACCGCCACCAGCGTGCGCTCGGCGCCGGCCAAGCTGCTCGCCGACAACCGGGTCGTGATCAACAACCAGCTCCGCCGGACCCGCGGCGGCAAGATCTCCTTCACCCACCTCATCGGCTATGCGGTGGTGCGCGCGCTGCTCGACCACCCGTCGATGAACCGGCACTTCGCCGAGGTCGACGGCAAGCCGACGGTCGTGGCGCCCGAGCACGTCAACCTCGGCCTGGCCATCGACCTGCCGGCCCGTGACGGCGGTCGCACGCTCGTGGTGGCCTCGATCAAGGGCTGCGAGTCGATGAGCTTCGCGCAGTTCTGGCAGTCCTACGAGGAGATCATCCGCAAGGCCCGCTCCGGCCAGCTGACCGCGGCCGACTTCGCCGGCACCACCGTCAGCCTGACCAACCCCGGCACGCTGGGCACCAACCACTCGGTCCCCCGCCTGATGGCAGGCCAGGGCACGATCGTCGGGGTCGGCGCGATGGAGTACCCCGCCGCCTTCCAGGGCGCCAGCGACGAGCGGCTCGCCGACCTCGGCGTCAGCAAGGTCATCACGCTGACCTCCACCTACGACCACCGGATCATCCAAGGCGCTGAGTCCGGGGCGTTCCTGCGCCGGATCCACGAGGTGCTTCTCGGCGAGGACGGGTTCTACGACGACATCTTCACCTCGCTGCGGATCCCGTACGAGCCGGTGCGCTGGGTGCAGGACATCCCCGAGGGCCAGATCGACAAGACGGCCAGGGTGCTGGAGATGATCGACGCCTACCGCACCCGCGGGCACCTGATGGCCGACACCGACCCGCTGAACTACCGCCAGCGGCGGCACCCCGACCTGGACGTCCTGTCCCACGACCTGACGCTGTGGGACCTGGACCGCAGCTTCCCCGTCGGCGGGTTCTCCGGCAAGCAGCAGATGAGGCTGCGCGACGTGCTCGGCGTGCTGCGCGACGCGTACTGCCGCACCGTCGGCGCCGAGTACATGCACATCTCCAACCCGGAGCAGCGCGCCTGGTTGCAGCAACGCATCGAGGTGCCGCACTCCAAGCCGGACGTGGCCGAGCAGAAGTACGTCCTTAGCAAGCTCAACGCCGCCGAGGCGTTCGAGACCTTCCTGCAGACCAAGTACGTTGGCCAGAAGCGGTTCTCTCTCGAGGGCGCCGAGACCGTCATCCCGCTGCTGGACGCGGTGCTGGACAAGTCCGCGGAGCACGGCATGGACGAGGTCGTGATCGGCATGCCGCACCGGGGCAGGCTCAACGTGCTGGCCAACATCGTCGGCAAGCCGATCAGCCAGATCTTCCGCGAGTTCGAGGGCAACCTCGACCCGGGCCAGGCGCACGGCTCCGGCGACGTGAAGTACCACCTCGGCGCGGAGGGCAAGTTCTTCCGGATGTTCGGCGACGGCGAGACCAAAGTGTCGCTGGCGTCCAACCCGTCGCACCTCGAGGCCGTGGACCCGGTGCTGGAGGGCGTCGTCCGCGCCAAGCAGGACCTGCTCGACCAGGGCCCCGAGGGCTTCGGTGTGCTGCCGGTGGCGATGCACGGCGACGCGGCGTTCGCCGGCCAGGGTGTTGTGGCCGAGACGCTCAACCTCGCGCTGCTGCGGGGCTACCGCACCGGCGGCACCGTGCACGTCGTGATCAACAACCAGGTGGGATTCACCACTGCGCCGGACTCCGCCCGCTCCAGCCAGTACTGCACCGACGTGGCGAAGATGATCGGCGCGCCGGTCTTCCACGTGAACGGCGACGACCCGGAAGCGTGCGTATGGGTCGCCAAGCTCGCGGTGGAGTACCGGCAGCGCTGGCACAACGACGTCGTGATCGACATGGTCTGCTACCGCCGCCGCGGCCACAACGAGGGCGACGACCCGTCGATGACCCAGCCGGCGATGTACGACGTGATCGACGCCAAGCGCAGCGTCCGCAAGATGTACACCGAGTCGCTGATCGGTCGCGGCGACATCTCGATGGCTGACGCCGAGCATGCGCTGCGCGACTTCTCCAGCCAGCTCGAGCACGTCTTTAACGAGGTCCACGAGCTGGAGACCGGCGCGGCGCAGCCGAGCCCGTCGGTGGAGGAGGAACAGCTCCCTGCGTCGACGCTGACGACCTCGGTCCCGCTGGAGGTCGTCCACCGCATCGGCGACGCCCACGTCAACCTGCCCGACGGCTTCACCGTGCACCCGCGGGTCGAGCCGGTGCTGCAGCGCCGCGCGCTGATGTCCCGGGAGGGCGACGTGGACTGGGCGTACGCGGAGATCCTCGCCTTCGGCTCGCTGGTGATGGACGGCCGGATCGTGCGGCTGTCCGGGCAGGACAGCCGGCGCGGCACGTTCGTGCAGCGGCACTCGGTGGTGATCGACCGAAAGACCGGCGAGGAGTACTACCCGCTGCGCAATCTGTCGCCCGACCAGGAACGGTTCATGCCGTATGACTCGGCGCTGTCGGAGTTCGCGGCGGTGGGCTTCGAGTACGGGTACTCGGTGGCCAACCCGAGCGCGTTCGTGGCCTGGGAGGCGCAGTTCGGCGACTTCGTCAACGGCGCGCAGCCGATCATCGACGAGTTCATCTCGAGCAGCGAGGCCAAGTGGGGTCAGACCTCCGACCTCGTGATGCTGCTGCCGCACGGCCACGAGGGCCAGGGGCCGGACCACAGCTCCGGGCGGATCGAGCGCTTCCTGCAGCTGTGCGCGGAGGGCTCGATGACGGTGGCACTGCCGTCCGAGCCGTCCAACTACTTCCACCTGCTACGCCGCCAGGCGATGGACGGGGTGCGACGCCCGTTGGTGGTGTTCACCCCGAAGTCCGGGCTGCGGAGCAAGGCCGTGGTCAGCCCGCTGGACGAGTTCACCTCGGGCCGCTTCCGGACCGTGATCGACGACCCGCGGTACCGCGACCACGAGGGCCCCGCCGACGGCATCCGCAAGGTGCTGCTGTGCGCCGGCAAGATCTACTACGAGCTGGCCACCGCCTGCGAAGCCCGCGGGGTCACCGACACCGCGATCGTGCGCATCGAGCAGCTCTACCCGCTGCCCAAGCGCCGGCTGCTGGAGGTCTTGGAGCGCTATCCGAACGCCGCCGACCTCCGGTGGGTGCAGGAGGAGCCGGCCAACCAGGGCGCATGGCCGTTCTTCGGGCTCGCCCTGCCCGAGCAGTGCGGTGGACCGTTCAACGGCATCCGACGGATCTCACGGCGACGGATGGCCGCGCCGGCCCCGGGATCGAGCCGGGTGCACGAGGTCGAGCAGGCGCAGCTGATCACCAGGGCATTCGACTGAACCGATAGTCGATCACCTGACCGGGTCCTGACACCGCCCCTGGGTGTCCCGCTGGCCAACATCGTCAACGGGCTGTAGTTTTCTGCACACATCCGGGGGAGTGCTGATGTCTCGCATTGTCGAGCGGCTTGCTGCCGCGGCCGCTGCTGTGGGCGCCGCCGTCAGCCGCGCGACAGACCGGGTGATGACCAAAGCCGACGATGTGGTGGATCGTGCCAGCGAGCGCGTCCGGCCGCCGATGGTGTGGGCGGGGCTGGCCACGGTCGGCGCGATCGTGGCGCTCGCGGTGATCGTGCCCATGGCCCAGACCCAGTCGCCGGCCACCAACCAGGCCGTGCCCAGCCCCGCGACGCCGGCACCCACGCCGACACCCCCGCCGCCGGTGGTACCGCCTCCGCTCGCCCCACC
>JACDBJ010000041.1 GCA_013695005.1 Pseudonocardiales bacterium | reverse complement strand
CCTTATGGAAGATCCAAGCACCTAAATAGGCAAACCCAAGCTGATAGATCACCTCGCCCAGCTCCGCGCCAGCGGGAAAGACTTCTGGTACGTCGAGTAGGAACGTCCTGATTATGACCGTAGCTCCCGCGACGAAGGCCAGCGCGTTCACTACGCGCTCCGGCCGCGACCAACCGTCCCTGCGCTGCACGACGTTCTCCCGCCTGCGCACCGTGATGCTCTGCTGTCACCGGAAGCTCAGGGAGTATGCCGGAGCCCGGCCCGCCGTAAGCGAAGCGGTAGGCGGGGCCGGGCGCGGAGCGCGGAGCGCGCCGCCTTGATGATGAAAGAGAGTTATCCGGCAATGCGACCGGGTGAGCCCGGCCAAGCGCAGCCCGTAGGGTCATCTGGTGCAGCTGGTCGCATGGGCAGAGGACCTTGCGCGGGAACGTCTGAGGGACGTTCTACCGCGTCGGTGGGCGCATGCTCGATCAGTCGCCGATGAGGCTCGGCGGATAGCGCCGGTGCTCGGTGAGGATGGTGACCTGTTGGTTGCTGCAGCTGCTTTGCACGACATCGGTTACGCCCCTGATTTGGCTCGGACTGGCTTTCACCCGTTGGACGGTGCCCGATTTCTCGGCGAGCAGGGCGCCTCTGAGCGCCTGTGTGCTCTGGTCGCGCATCACTCCTGCGCGATCCGCGAGGCGCAGTTGCGAGGGTTGGCCGAGCAGATGGAGTCCTTTGAGGACGAGGCCAGTCCCACGCGGGATGCTCTTTGGTATTGCGACATGGTCACGGGTCCAGCGGGTGAGCGGGTTCCCATCTCTGACCGTCTCGCCGAGATCCGGCAGCGGTACGGGCCAGCCAGCCTGGTCGGCCGGTTCGTCAGTGCCGCAAGCCCTGAGCTTCACGGCGCCGCTGAGCGAACGCTCGGGCTGATGGCCGCCGCTGGTGTGGATCAGCCGAGATATGGCTGAGCGGCGTTGCTGAGGCCGCGCTCGATACGCAGCGCCATCGAGGGGTGGACCTTCAGGTCCTGCAGCTGGTCCGGCTCGACCCATCGCACTTCGGTGGACTCGTCGCTGGTGGTCGGTGTCCCGCCGACTGGGCGAGCTCGGAAGCAGACCGAGAACTCTTGGCGGATCTCGCCGTCGTCGTAGGCGATGACATGCCGAGGGTCGGAGTAGATCCCCACTAGCCCGGTGATCGTTATTGTGATGCCGGTTTCTTCGTCGACCTCGCGGATCGCCGCGGCGGCCGTTGACTCGCCGAGCTCCTGGCCGCCACCCGGCAGCGCCCACAGGTCGTTGTCCGCGCGACGGATCATGAGGACACGTCCGGCGTCGTCCTGCACGAAGGCAGCAACGCCGACCACCAGGCTGTTCGGAGCGGGTGCGGTCGGGTCGTCGTAGTAGTCGGTCTTGGGCACATGCTCTTGCTACCACTTCGGCGGCTTGGCTGTCTCCCACACGACATCGAAGCTCTGGGCGTAGGTCTCGAACAGCTCGCCGGCCGAGAGCCGGCGCAGGTGCATCGCCGGCGCATGCGGCGCGGGGATGCCGTAGACGTGTGTGTTCACGATCATCTCGTCGTCGTAGCGGAAGATCGAGTTGTACAGCGGCGTGGAATGGCAGCGGATGTCCACTCCAGGCTGACCGTCGAGTGGTTGGATCAGGGCCAGTGCGTTGCGGATCTTCGCCGAGATCGCGCCCTTCCCGATTCCCTCGTCGGTGCTGCGTCGGATCACCTCACGGCTGGTGGGCTCGCCGAAGAGCAGCCGCACGCGGGCGCTCGCCTCGGCCTTGGCCCGGAGCGTAGGAACGAACGCGGGATTCTCGGTGAGGAACATCCCGACGTAGACCAGCACGTCCACCCTCGCCGCGGCGTTGCTGAGTAGGCGGTCCCAGAGCTCACGGGGCACGTCGTTGCGGTGTGGGTAGACCTGCACCACCTCGGATTGATCGACCGCTGAGGCCCGGTCCGGGCTGAGCGCATCGGGCCAGAGGTAGCGCTCCGATTCGCGCAGTAGAGCTGCGATCCCGTGGCGATGTTTCGGGTATGGGTTGCGGCCGAGCGTGATCCAGCGTTCGACCGTCTTGGCGTCGACCTGCAGCTTCGCGGCCACGTCCACGGTGGTCACGCCGGCGCGGTGTAGGGCGTCGCGAAGTCGTTCGTTGGTCGCCACGACGCCCTCCTTGGACGGTTAGGGACGTCTGATATTAGCAAGGACGTCCGCAGATGTCCCGTCTTGTGGTGCTGCCGTCCCCACGGAATCCCGACCGTAGTAGCCAGCGGATCGGGATTGGCCCGATTCACGGAACCGATGGAGATCGAGACCGATGCAGGCCACTGGTTACGGCAGGTATGTGACATCGATGGAGCAGCTCCTCCCGCAGGGGGCGTGGCTGGTCAGTGAGTTGGAGGCGATCAAGGACTTTGACCGGTCCACGCCGGGCGCGGACGGGTTTGTGCAGGCGCTGGATAAGGACACCGGTGAGGAGTTGTGGTCGGTGGTGGTGCAGTCCGGTGATTTGGAGGCGCCGGCGTGGTTGCACCGGTTCAAGGTCAAGATCGCCTCGGCGGTCGCGCCAGAATTGCCGCCGGTGATGCCGGGGACACCATTTCGGCCGGTGCACTTCGAGGGGTTGATGTTGATCCCCTACCTGGACGACAAGAACTGCACCGGGCCGGAGCCGGGTAAGCGACACCGCTGCCGCGGCAAGGTCGCCTACTCCGTGCGGGCCTCCGGGATGCGCGCACCGAAGGGCAGCAAGCCTGCGCCGGCGGTCCCGGTCCCGGCGGCATCGGCTAGTGGTGGTGGTGCGTGATGACTGCGGCGGCCAAGACGAGCTCGGCGCAGGTGCCGGGGTTGGTGGAGGCCGGGATCGGGCGGTGCGAGAGCGACCGCGAAGCGGCGCTGGGGTTGCCTGCGGGCAACCACGTCGAGCTGGCGCATCGGGCCGAGCAGTTGGCGTCGGTGGCCGAGCGGGAGCAGTCGTGGTGGGCGATGTTGGCCGGCTGGGTACGCCGCCCGGACTCCGGGTTGTCGCCGGTGTTCGCCATAGCGGTGACCGCGGCACGCGACCAGGCCGGCAACGACCGCATGTTCTGGACGGAGACGGCGCGGTATTGGCAGCACCGCGCCGCGGATCTCAGCCACCAGGACGCCACCGACGCCGCCCAGACCGCCGCAACGCCGACGGATACGGGCGTGTTGTCGTGAGCGCGGCAGAACCGGTGCTGCGCCGTCTGCGCC
>JACDBJ010000022.1 GCA_013695005.1 Pseudonocardiales bacterium | reverse complement strand
CAGCGGAGATGTTCCCCTGATCAGGAAACATTGTCTATGTAGGGGACGCAGGCAGCGCCGTTTGACTACACCTTGCAGCCGGCCGGTCGGGTGCCACCTAACCGAGGCCCCGAGACGGGCAACTAATACTGCAACGGCGGTTGGTGGTCATGGCGGGGGTCGTTGGCCGCGTCGTCGGTAGTGGCAGGACCGGGCTTGGTGTTGTCGTCGACGTCGCCAGGTCGACCAGGCGATTGCGCTGCTCACGCAGGTGACGGGTGCGAGGACGAGCGCGGCGAGCAGGCGGCGGATCTCGTTGCCCGACAACGCAATCAGCCCGTCACGGCTGGCTCGAGGTCCCCCTTTTCCGCCTGCCTGTCGATCTCCGTGGCGCGCGTGGCTGCGAGGTAGGCGGTGGCGAGCATGGCCAGGGTGATGTGGGCGTGCCACGCTCGCCACGATCGGACCTGGTACTGGTCGAGACCAGCTTCGTTCTTCGCGGTCTGGAAGCACTCCTCGATCGCCCACCTGGCTCCGGCGACTCGGATCAGCTCACGCAGCGGGGTGCGGGCCGGGCCGGCGCAGCGATAGAACGCCAACTCCTTGTTGGTCTTGCCGGGCGCGGGCTCGCTCTGGCGGCGCACCAGCAGCCAGTGACCCCAGCCGGCGGGCAACCCGGCCGGATCCAGGGTGACCGCGATCCAGTCATAGACGCGTTCGCCGTGCGCACCGGGCCCGATCGAGCGCCGTTCCCACCCGCCGTCGCGGCCGGCGATCGTGGCGAGCACCTTGGCCTGGCGGCGGTGCCCGTCCGGGCTGGTCAGGACGTCGTCGTTGCGGGTGGCGAGCACGAACGGCACCCCGTGGTCGGCGAGCCAGGCGCGGAAGGTCGGGTTCTGGCCGTAGGCCTCGTCCGCGGTCACCCAGCCCGACAGAATCCCGGCGGAGTGCGCGCGGGCGAGCATCGCGACACCTTGCTGGGGTTTGGTCGCGAACCCGGTCCCGTCCGGGATACCCGCAGCGGCGCACCGATGCGGATCCTCGGTCCACGAGCTCGGCAGGTAGAGCTCGCGGTCGATCAACGCCCGGCCCCGCGAGCTGGCGTAGGCCAGGAACACCCCGAGCTGGCAGTTGTCGATCTTCCCTGTGGTGCCCGTGTACTGGCGCTGCACCCCGGCCGAGCGGACGCCCTTCTTGATGAACCCAGTCTCGTCGACGATGAACACCCCGGTCGCGGCGTCCCCGAGCTGCTCAAGGACGTAGCCGCGCAGATCGTCGCGGACACCCTCGACGTCCCAGTCCGCGGTGCGCAACAGCCGCTGCATCCCGTCCGGCGACACCGCCCCGGCATGCTCGGCCACCGTCCAACCGTTCTTGCGCTCCAGCCCGGCGAGCAGTCCCCGCAGATAAGTACCAACCCGACGCCGAGGCTCGGACCTGGCGAAACGACCCGAGATCAGCTCCACCACGGCATCCAACGACGCGACCCACCCTGCAAGATCCACCACGCGGTGATCATCACCGCCGAACAGGGATCAGCTTCCCACGACACGCCGCAACCGCCGTTGCAGTACTAGGAGTCGGCGACGGAGGTGGCTCGCCGTACCCAGCACTGCGGCTCCGTGACCAGCGCAAACGACGGAGTGCCGTTGCAGTACTAAGTCGGATCAGCGTGCAGCGGGGAATCTCGGGGCGAGGATGCCGGCGCGGCCTAACCTAACTGAGCAGCCTTCGCGTCACGTTGTGAACCGCGCACCGTACCCGTACGAAGTCGTCGCCCCCACGATTCGCCGGCCAGATCGAGTCCGGTGAGCTAGCCCAGATCTTTCGCCGATCGGCCGGTGGTGATCTTGGCCGGATTCGCCGGGCCTTGCAGGGTGATTCTGACGGGTGGGTGTGACAGATCCTCCGATGTCGCTCGGTGGGCGCCGGGTTCCACGGGCCGGGAGTAGGTGATCGTCGGGACGTTGTGGTGCGCGGTCAGGTGGGGGCGGGCAGAGCGCGCAGGGTGGTGAGGGCCCGCAGGAGTAGCTCGGTCCAGGGTGCGTGGCTGGACAGGTGCAGCACGGTGCGACGTCCGGTGCGGGCGATGCGCCCGGCGATGGAGAAGATCCGCAGCCGTAGTCGTTTGGGTTCCCAGCGGCGGGCGGGGTGGCCGGCCAGGGCGAGCATTTGGGCCCAGGCGGTGAGTTCGCAGGCCAGCGATACCAGTGCGCACCAGATGTGGTTCTGCGCGAGGTCGTGCAGGGGCAGGTTGGTCAGTCCGGTGTCTTTGGCGGTGCGGATGCGGTCCTCGGCGCGGGCGCGGCGGCGGTG
>JACDBJ010000012.1 GCA_013695005.1 Pseudonocardiales bacterium | reverse complement strand
GATGGGCGCGGGCACCGCGCGAAGCTGGCCGAGCAGGGTGGTCTCTCTGGCCAGCAGCATGCGGATCATCCGCAGCCGCTGAGTGGGACACAGCTGCTCCAGCAGCCGCTGGCGGTCGGAGATGGGCAGCAGGCAGTCGCCGGCGAGCACGTGCGGCAGCATGGTGGGCTCCAGCTCGCGGGACGGTTCCTGCCACTCCTCCCGCCACGCCATAGTGCAGTACTTGCGGTGCGCCGCCCTGGCGGCGGCCGTCAGGAACAGCACCTGCTGGTCACTGCCGGGCTCGGTCGCCGCGTCCGGCAGCCATTCCACCGTGCCGACGAGGTACGGGGCGGTGTCGACGTGAACCTCGTGCAGGCGGAACCGGCGGGCGCCCTTGGTGACGATGTCGAACCGCCCGTCGGGCAGGCGCTGCGCCTCACGCAGCTCGGCGGTGCAACCCACCGTGTGCAGCCCGTCCATCCCGTCGTGATCCGGCGTGAACCCCTCGCGCAGCGCGATCACGCCGAACTGACGGTCCGGCACCGCGCCGGTGACCAGGTCGATGGTGAGCTGCCGGTACCGCGGTTCGAAGATGTGCAACGGAAGCGTCGCCCCTGGCATGAGCACAGTGCTCAGCGGGAACAATGGGACCGTCGTAAGCACGCAGCTACGGTACGACGGGTGGCCGGCCGCCGCTCGGCGGATGAGGCGGACGCAGTACGGCGAATGCGTCGGTGACGTGCAGGTTCCGGTCCGCGAAGCGGAAGGTCGCGCCGGGCCGACCACCGCTGGGGCCCGGCGTGACCCGCCGCCCGGTCGGCACCAGCAGCCCCCGCCTGGTCAGCACCCGCTGCAGGTTCGTCGCCGAGATCGGGTGCCCCAGCGCGGCGGTGTAGAGTTCGCGCAGCCCGGAGATCGTGAACTCCGCGGGGGCCAACGCGAAGCCGAGGTTCGTGTAGGACAGCTTGGCGCGCAGCCGGTCCCTGGCCCGCGCCACGATGGCGTCGTGGTCGAACGCCGTCGGGGGCAGGTCGGCCAGCGGATGCCATGCCGTGTCCTCGGGCAGGTGCGGGTTGACGTCGGACTGGACGAGGCCGAGGAACGCGGTGGCGAGCACCCGGCCGCCGGGTACGCGGTCGGGAGCGCTGAACACGGCCAGCTGCTCGACGTGAGCCACGTCGGCGAGGTCGACCTTGGCCGCCAGCTGGCGCCGAACCGAGGTCTCGACGTCCTCGTCGTCGCGTAACCGACCGCCCGGCAGCGCCCACCGGCCGGCGTCCGGGGGGAGCGCGCGTTGCCACAGCAGCACGTGCAGCTCGCCGGCCCTGATCTGCAGCACCGCGGCGAGCACCTCGTGCCCCGGGGGAATACTGCTATCATCGGCCATGTTTTCGATTGTAAGGCGAAAACTGCGGAACGGAAACCTGGGAGGCGCCATGACCGTCACGGTGCAGACGTGGGCGGACGAGGTCCGCACGCTGGCGCAGCGGCGCAACGCCGTCATTCTGGCGCACAACTACCAGGTGCCCGAGATCCAGGACGTGGCTCACCACACCGGCGACTCGCTCGCCCTGTCCCGGATCGCCGCCACCGCGGAAGCCGAGACGATCGTGTTCTGCGGCGTGCACTTCATGGCCGAGACCGCCAAGATCCTCTCGCCGGACAAGACCGTGCTCATCCCGGACGCACGCGCCGGCTGCTCCCTTGCCGACTCGATCGACGCCGACCAGCTCCGCGCCTGGAAACGTGAGCACCCAGGCGCCGTCGTCGTGTCCTACGTCAACACCACGGCCGAGGTGAAGGCCGAGACCGACATCTGCTGCACCTCGTCCAACGCCGTCGAGGTGGTCGACTCGGTCCCGGCGGACCGCGAGGTGCTGTTCCTGCCCGACCAGTTCCTCGGGGCGCACGTCCGGCGGATCACCGGCCGGGACAACATGCACGTCTGGGCCGGTGAGTGCCACGTGCACGCCGGCATCAACGGCGCGCAGCTGGCGGCCAAGGCTGCCGAGGATCCTGACGCCGACCTCTACATCCACCCAGAGTGCGGCTGCGCCACCTCAGCGCTCTACCTCGCGGGCGAGGGCGCCGTGCCGGCCGAGCGGGTCAAGATCCTCTCCACCGGCGGCATGCTGGACGCCGCCCGCGCCACCACGTCCAAGTCGGTTTTGGTAGCCACCGAGATCGGCATGCTGCACCAGTTGCGCAAGGCCGCCCCCGAGGTGGACTTCCGGGCGGTCAACGACCGGGCGTCCTGCCGCTACATGAAGATGATCACTCCAGAGAAGCTGCTGCGCTCGCTGCGCGAGGGCGTGGACGAGGTCCAGGTGGCTCCCGCGATTGCCGCGCGCGCCCGTTCCGCCGTCGAGCGGATGATCGCCATCGGCACCCCTGGCGGTGGCGAATGACGACGCCGAGCTGGGACGCCAGCGCCGACCTCGTCGTGGTCGGCAGCGGCGTCGCCGGACTGACCGCGGCGCTGGACGCGCAGGCGCTGGGCCTGCGGGTGCTCATGGTCACCAAGGACGACGTCGACGCAGGCTGCACC
>JACDBJ010000078.1 GCA_013695005.1 Pseudonocardiales bacterium | reverse complement strand
CCAACCAACGACTCGTTGGATAGTCCACGCAGTCTGAATGCAGGTGGCTCGCCGAACCGGTTTCGCCCAGGAGGACCAACCCATGCGCGTTGTGCACGAAACCCGCACCACCGTCGCTCGCCATGGGTGAGCTGTGCCGTTGTCACTTGCCGCTGGATGCGCCAGCAACGGAAAGCTGGTGGCCAGCGCGCGATACCGAGCCGGGGCCGGCCGTGCGGGCGGTGGCGTTGTACGGGCAGGACCCGGCCATCCTGCGGCAGGTGCGGGTCTCGGGCGGCTGGCACACCGAGGGCGCCGCGGCCAACCACCAGGAGTGCACCCCGCCAGCACCCTGGCAGCGGGCCGGGCGGTGCTGGGCGCAGCTCGATCACCCGGTGGTCGACGTAACGGTCTACCTCACGTGGATCAGCACCACAGGCCGGCACCGGCGACCACGGAAGCAACGGACGCATCCACTCATCGGAGGGCCAGGTCGATCACGCTAGCCAGCGCTCAGCCGAAGCGGCCGGAGATGTAGTCCTCGGTGGCCTTCTCGGTCGGGTTTGAGAAGATCTTCTCGGTGTCGTCGATCTCCACCAGCCGGCCTGGCTCGCCGGTCGCCCTGAGGTTGAAGAACCCCGTCTGGTCGCTCACCCGCGCCGCCTGCTGCATGTTGTGGGTGACGATGACGATCGTGTACTCCTTCTTGATCTCCGAGATCAGGTCCTCGATCGCCAGGGTGCTGATCGGGTCGAGTGCGGAGCACGGCTCGTCCATGAGCAGCACGTCGGGCTGCACGGCGATCGCCCTGGCGATGCAGAGCCGCTGCTGCTGCCCGCCGGAGAGGCCACCACCGGGCTTCTGCAGCCGGTCCTTCACCTCGTTCCAGAGGTTGGCCCGCTTCAGCGACTGCTCGGCGATCTCGTCGAGCTTGTGCTTGTTGCGGGCGCCCTGCAGCTTCAGCCCGGCCACCACGTTGTCGCGCACCGACATGGTCGGGAACGGGTTCGGCCGCTGAAAGACCATGCCGATCGTGCGGCGCACCTCTACCGGATCGATCCCGGGGCCGTAGATGTCCTCGCTGTCCAGCAGCACCTTGCCCTCGACCCGGGCCCCCGGAATCACCTCGTGCATCCGGTTCAGCGCGCGAAGCACGGTGGACTTCCCGCAACCGGACGGCCCGATGAACGCCGTGACGGCACGCGGCGGCACCGACAGACTCACCCCGGCGACGGCCTGGAACTTGCCGTAGAAGATGTCGACGTCCTTGAGGTCCAGCCGCTTGGCCATCCATTGCCCCTAACTGGTCTTCACGCGCGTCAGCCGCGCGAGGAAGGTCGCCAGCAGTTGGAAGAGCGTGATGATCAGGATGAGCGTCACTGCCGCTCCCCAGATCCGGTCGAAACCCGCGTCCGTCGGGT
Source organism: Pseudonocardiales bacterium (assembly GCA_013695005.1). Lineage (GTDB taxonomy): Bacteria > Actinomycetota > Actinomycetes > Mycobacteriales > Pseudonocardiaceae > Pseudonocardia. Next base: position 2,112 of record JACDBJ010000078.1, on the reverse strand, counting down.
TGTTGCGTTCCACCGTCATCAACAACGGCAAGGAGGCCATGTTCCCGCCGAAGACGTTGGTGTTGATGAACGGCGCGTAGGCCACGAGGATCAGCACGGGGGCGGTTTCGCCCATCACCCTCGCGAGCGCCAGCATGATCCCGGTCAGCATGCCCGACAGCGCGGTCGGGATGACCACCCGCATGATCGTCTTCCATTTGGGGACGCCCAACGCGTAGGACGCCTCGCGCAGGTCATCCGGGACGATCTTGAGCATCTCCTCGGTCGAGCGCACCACCACCGGCAGCATCAGCAACACCAGCGCCAGCGACACGGCGAACGCGCTGCGGGGGAAACCGAAGACCGCGATCCATACCGAGAAGATGAACAGGGCGGCCACGATCGACGGGACCCCGGTCAGGATGTCGATCATGAACGTGACCGTGCGCGCCAACCGGGTCTTTGCGCCGTACTCCACCAGGTAGATGGCCACCATGATCCCGATCGGGGTGGCGATCACTGCGCAGATGAGGCCCTGAACCAGCGTGCCGAAGATCGCGTGATAGACGCCGCCACCTTCCTCCTGGGCAAGCAGGCCGGACAGCGACTGGCTCCACCACGCGGAGTTGAGGACGGCGGAAATCCCGTTGCCAACCACCGTCCACACCACCCAGATCAGCGGCACGAGCGCCAGCAGGAAGGCCAGCCAGACCACGACGCTCGAGGCCTGGTTGGTGATCACTCGTCGGGTGGCCAGCTTGGTGAAGGTCGCCGGAGCGTCAACTACGGCCGTGGGTGCTGCCATCAGTCCACCTTCCTGACGATGACCGCGCGAGCGATCGCGTTGACCACGAACGTGAGCACGAACAGCACGAGCCCCGCGGCGATGTACGCGCCGGCCGAGAGCGGGTTGTTCAGCTCAGCGAAGGACAGGGCGATCTTCGAGGCGAACGTGGCGCCGCCGTCGAACAGGCTGCCGGAGAAGACCTCGAACGTGGCCGCCAGGATGATCGCCAGTGCGATCGTCTCACCGAGGGCTCGACCGAGGCCGAGCATCGACGCGGCGACGTAGCCACCCTTGCCGAACGGCCAGACCACCGTCTTGACGACCTCCCAGCGGGTGGCGCCAAGCGCGAGCGCACCCTCGATCTGGGTGCGCGGCGTCTGGTCGAAGATCTCGCGCGTGATCGCTGTGATGATCGGTAGGATCATGACCGCCAGCACGATGCCGGCGGTGAAGAGGTTGGGGCCTTCGCGGACGTTGCCGTCGCTGAACAGGAAGATGAAACCGAGGTTCGCCTGGAGCCAGCTGGAGAACGGCTCGATCACCGGGGCGAGCACGAAGATGCCCCAGAGCCCGAAGACGATCGACGGCACCGCCGCGAGCAGGTCGACGGCATAGGCCATCGGCCGGGCCAACCTGCGCGGCGCGTACTGGGTGAGGAAGAGCGCGATTGCCAGTCCGACCGGCATCGCCAACAGCAGGGCGAACAGCGACACCTCGACCGTGACCAGCAGCAGGTCGAGGATGCCGAACTTCAGGTTGGCGGTGTCCTCGACGTCGAACGTCCGGCTGGTCAGGAAGTTGTCGTTGTTGTCCAGCAGCGGCGGGATCGCCTGCACCAGCAGGAACAGCCCGATCGCGCCGATCAGGATGACGACGAAGGCCCCGGACCCGACCGCCAACACGCGGAAGATCCGGTCGCCACGCTGGACGAACGTCTTGCCGGCCGGCTCCGGAGCCACCGGCTCTGCGCTTGCGAAAGCGATGCCAGCCTCCGGGACGGTCGCTCCGCCGGGTAGGCCCCGCCGCTCACCAGGATCTTCGGTGGCGGCGGGGCTACCAGGCGTCGTCGGGTCGCTCATCGAGCTACCCGGAGTGTGCCAGTCAACTGCACGTCCTTAGGAGATTGCCTTGATTGTGTCCTGGACCTTGGTCTTGAAGGATTCCGGAAGCGGCGCATAGCCCGCCGCACCCAGCCTCGCCTGGCCGTCGGTCGCGGCCACCGTCAGGAACGCCTTCAGCGCCTTGGTGGTGTCCGCGTCGTTGCCCTTCGAGCAGACGATCTCGTAGGGGATCAGGACCAACGGGTATGCACCCGCGGCCGTGGTGCCGTACACCGACTTGAGGTC
>JACDBJ010000538.1 GCA_013695005.1 Pseudonocardiales bacterium | reverse complement strand
GGGTAGAGGGCGCCCGGCCGCGGACGTTGCCGACCGCCATCTCGCCGGTGCTGGTCGGCACCGGCGTCGCGATCGGGGCCGGCGCCCAGCAGCCGGTGCGCGCCGCGTTGGCGCTGGCGGTCGCGCTGGGGATGGTCATCGGGGTGAACTACGCCAACGACTACTCCGACGGCATCCGTGGGACCGACTCCGACCGGGTCGGCCCGTTGCGGCTGGTCGGTTCGGGCATGGCGACGGCGTCCGCGGTCCGCCTCGCGGCGGTGGCCAGCCTGTCGGTCGCCGCGCTGGCCGGACTCGCCCTGGTCAGCCTGACCCAGCAGTGGTGGCTGCTCGGGGTCGGCGCCGTGAGCCTGCTCGCGGCGTGGTTCTACACCGGCGGCCGGCGGCCCTACGGCTATGCGGCGCTCGGCGAGCTGGCGGTCTTCGTGTTCTTCGGCCCGGTCGCCGTGCTGGGCACCGTCTACGTGCAGGGAATCCCGCTGAGCGCGCTGTCAGTGCTCGCCGCGATCGGGGTAGGGCTGCTGGCGTGTGCGGTGCTGGTGGTCAACAACCTGCGCGACATCCCGACCGACAGCGCGGCCGGGAAGCGAACCCTCGCGGTGCTGCTCGGTGCGCACGACACGCGGCGGCTCTACACCGCGTTGGTGGTGCTGCCGTTCGTGCTGACGCTCATCGCCGGGCTGCGAAGCCCGACCATGCTGCTCGGGCCACTGGCCCTGCCGCTCGCGGTGTCACCGGTTCGGCGGGTCCTGTCCGAGGCCACCGGCCGGCGGCTGGTCAACGTCCTGCGCCAGACCGGCATCCTGCTGCTCGCCTGGTCCTCCCTCACCGCCGTCGGGCTGGGTCTCAGCCAGCTCACGTCGTTCCGGCTCTTCTGAGCCCGACCGTTCTGAGCCCGCCTCCGCTGAGCCTCTCAGCTGGGAGCGCAGCGCCTCGCGTTGCGCGCCGCGGCGTGCCGCGACCTCGGCGACAGCGCTCTCGAGCCTGGTACGCAGCCCGCGGAAGGCCACCAGCGACAGCGGCAACGCCACGACGATCGCCACCAGGACCGCCACGATCGGCGGAACCTTGGCGAGCACGAGAACCCCCGCGATCAGCGCCAGCAACGCCAGCCGCGCCAGCGTGTAGGCGAGGAACGGGCCCAGAAGCCCGGTCCTGCCGTGCTGCGGACCGATCGTCACCCCGTCGAGCCTACGGAGGCGCCGACCGCGCCCTGCAGACCAGCCATCGCAGTTTCACCCGGACCCCACCGCGCTGGGCTAGCTTGGGTAGTGGAGGTGTCGGCCATGCTGGTCCTTGTCGCGCTCATCGGTGTGCTTCTCGTCGGCCTGCTGGTATGGAAGGCGATCACCGCGCAGCGCACGGAGACCACACGCGAGTCGGGCACGCCGACCGTGCGCCGCTCTCCGGCACCCGACGACGATCCCGACTTCCTGCGCAAGCTCGACGAGCGGTTCAAGCGGGACGAAGGGGATTCGCCCCCGCCGCGGTGAGCTGAGCGCCTAGGAACGGGCCTCGCGAACCAACCGCGCGCCCTCGGCGAAGAACGCGGCCACCGCCTCCGCACTGCCCAGCTCGTCGAGGTCGCGGGCGGCGCCGAACGGGGCGTTCCAGAACTCCCCCTCCGGCAGCTGCCACGGTCCGATGTAGGCATACGGCGCCGGGATCACCGCGTCGCCCGGCGAGACGCCGTAGTTCACCTCGTCCGCGGTGATCGCGAGGTCGAAGTGCTCCGGCCACAGCACCGGCTCCTCGTCGGGCGCGAACGCCCGCAGCGCCTGATCACCAAGCTCGAACGCCGCCGCCACCCGGTGCGCCGCGGCCGCGTCGGCCACGATCTGCTCGTCGGGCTCGCAGCCGGAGGTGTCGTCGTACAGGCCCTCGGGCGGGCCGAACTCCGCGCCGACCGTGGCCGCCAGCTCGGCAAAGGTGCCCTTCAGCGGCAACCGTTGCGATCCGTCGGTCAGCTCGAGCCCCTCGACCCGCCACGGCGTCCGCACGCCGCCGAACCCGCCAGGGACAACACGCAGCCGGATCGTGCCGTACTCGCGGTACTGCGACCCAGCGATCATGCCCTCGGCCACCCCGTGCAAGCTCCGCCGGGTCTGGGCGAGCTCGGCCAGCGCGTCCATCTGGTCCTCCCTGATCGTCCGCTACGGCGGCCCAGCCTGTCAGATCGGCGAGTTGCGCGTTATGGACCAGCGAGTTGCGCGGTACGTCCCGCGAGTTGCGCAGCACGGCCGAGGTGCGGCTGATATTGCCGTGATCACGGCGATCAAGCTCGTTCTCACGTCCGTGCTGCTGGTGAGCGAGACCTACCAGGTCGCGCTGATGCTCGTCGGCTACGGCAAGGTCCGGCCGCCATTGCTCGGGGCCGAGGCCGCGTCCAGGGCGCACCGCGCGATCGGCGACACCGCGGTGCCGATCACGGTGGTGGTGGCCGTGCTGTGCCTGTCCGGCTACGAGATCGGCGACGCGATCGAGCACGCCGGAACGCGGGTGGCCGTGCACGTCGTCGCCGCGTCGTTGCTGCTCGTCGCGCTCGTCCTCAAGATCATCGCGGTCCGGGTCGGCGGGCGGACGAGCCGGCTGCTGCCCGTGCTGGGCAGCACGCTGTTCGTGCTGTTCGCGCTGACCTTTGCCAGCACGGTGCCGTTCTTCCTCGGAGGGAACCAGTAATGCGATATCAGCTGATCGGCTCGCTGCTCGTCGCCGTGCTGCTCGTGCTCGGAACCGTCGGCGTGGTCTCCGCGACGCTCAACCTGAGCGCGGTCTGCGCCGTCGACGACGAGGGCCACTCGTCGGGCGGCGGGGACGACGACTAGGGCGTCCGCCGATCCTCCATCTCCCACAGATGGTCGATGACGTGCCACGCGAACCGCCGCACCGCGTATCGGGCCGGCCAGCCCTTCTCCGTGAGCGGAGAGCCGTCCGACGGCGCGGACAGCACCTCGACGATCTCGGCGCGCATCGCGGCCAGGGCCTTTGTGTCGTCGAGCTCGAACGGCGGGTGCTTGACGCCGATCTTGCGGGCGTAGGCCCGCTCGGCGTCGACGAGGTGCGCGATCATCTTGTCGCGGTCGCGTCCGCCGCCGCGCAGGCCCTTGCGCAGCTCGGCGGGCGACTTGACCGCGACCTTGTCGAAGACGTCCCAGGCGGCCTGCATCAACGCCACCTGCCGCTCGGCGGTCTTGCGCGTCGAGCGCTTCCCGTCGGCGTCGGGCACGGCGCCCGGCGCCCCGAAGTCGGTGGTCGCGTCACCGCGGACCTTCTCCACCACCGAGACCTTGCCGGCGGCCAGCTCCAGGCCGGCCTTGGCGGCGATCACCTCGTAGCGGGGCGCGTACTCCGTCAGCGCCTCGATCGCCAGCTCGTCGGTCTTGCCGGCCCGGCACCAGCCGGCCCAGTCCAGCGCGCAGGCGAACACCTTCTTCTCACCGAGCTCGAGGTAGACGCGCAACATGGCGCAGATCGTGGCACTGGGCCGCGACGGTCCGCAGCACGGAGGTTGCGGGCGCGCGGCCGGGGCGGTCGACTGGGCGGGTGGAAGCAAAGGAGCGGTTCGCCGCGTTGGTACAGGAGTTCGCGGCCCGGCCCGGGGTGCAGCCCCCGGAGGGCGGGAGCGGGTTCGGCTCGACGGCGCTGAAGGTCGACGGTTCGATCTTCGCGATGCTGCCGGGTGCGCACCTGGTCGTGAAGCTGCCCAGCGAGCGGGTCACGGCGCTCATCGAGAGCGGCGAGGGCGAGCCGTTCGACGGCGGCAAGGGGCGGCCGATGAGGCAGTGGCTGACGGTGGTCGACGTCGACGCTTGGGAACGGATGGCCGAGGAGGCGCTGCAGTTCGTCGCGGCGCGGCGACGTTGAACGGGATGGATCTCGAGGATCTCCGGCTGGCCGTCTACCAGGGCTTCGCCCGCGACGGCCGCGCGCCCGGCGCTGATCGGCTTGCGGCCGAGCTCGGCACCGACGCAGACACCGTGGGTGACGGCCTTCGGGCTCTGCACCAGGTGAGGCACGTCGTCCTGGACGCCGACGGCACCGTCGTCATGGCCCATCCGTTCTCCGCGGTGCCACTCGGCTTCACGGTCATGGGTCGCCGGACGCTGTGGTGGGGCGGCTGCGCGTGGGACACGTTCGCGCTCCCCCACCTGCTTCCCGACGAGAGCCCCGTGCTGGTGTCGACCCGGTGCCCGGCGTGCTCGCGGCCGCATGCGTGGAACATCAGCCGCGACGAACCGCCGCCCGGCGAGCAGGTGGCACACTTCCTCGTGCCGGTCCAGCGGATCTGGGACGACGTGGTACACAGCTGTGCCAACCAGCGGCTGTTCTGCTCGACGACGTGTGTGGAGGCATGGCTCGCGGCGACGCGAGTGACCCGCGGCTACGTCATGGATCTCGCGACGCTGTGGCGGCTGGCCTCGCACTGGTACGAGGGCCGGCTGGACCGTGGCTACGTCCGGCGGGAACCCGGGGCCGCCGCGGAGTACTTCCGCAGCGTCGGTCTGAGCGGGCCGTTCTGGGGCTTATCCGGCTGAAGCCGCGTAACCACGCCTGCGCTGCAGGAACCAGACGGCGCCGGCGGCCGAGAGCGGCAATGACAGCGACAGCACGACGGCGTTGGCGAGCACCAGCCCGACGACGATCGCGATCAGGCCGAGTAGGACGACGAGCGTCGGCATCACGAGGCGACGCGACCCGTGCCGCCGGGGTAGTCGAGAACACTTGCTCATCGACAGCGCGAGCACCGGATCGTCGACCTGCAGCTGTCGCTCGATCGCCGCCAACTGGTGTTGTTCGTACTGGCTCAGCATTGAGCCTCCTGCCGTGGATGGCGACGCCCCGGGACGGAGCGGTGTTCCCTGTGCCTGGCCGGGCGAAACCAGCCGAGCCTAGCCCGGGATTCGGAGCCTGTGGGCACGTTCCGGAACGCGCAACTCGGTTGCCTGAAGCGCGCAACTCGCGGTCAGAAGGAGTCGGCCACGACGGCGGCGAGCTCCAGCAGCGCGAGCCGGGTGGCGGGCGCCAGCCGGTCGAGCTCGATCTCGGCGCCCTCGTCGAGGTGGGCGTCGAACGGGATGCGCACGACGGCTCGGCAGCGGGCGGCGAAGTGCTCCGCGACCCGGTCGAGGTCGACCCCACCCGACTTGCGGTGCACCGAGTTGATCACGGCGATCGACGACTTGACCAGGTCACCGTGCCCGTGGGCGTCCAGCCAGTCCATGGTGGCCGATGCGCTGCGGGCGCCGTCGATGGACGCCGACGACACGATGATCAACCCGTCGGCGACGCCGAGCACCCCGTACATCGCCGAGTGCATCAAGCCGGTGCCGCAGTCGGTCAGCACGATGTTGTAGAAGTGCTCGAGCAGGTTGACCGTGCGGCGGTAGTCCTCCTCGCTGAACGCCTCGGATACCGCCGGGTCCTGCTCGCTGGCCAGCACCTCCAGCCGCGACGGCCCCTGCGAGGTGTACGCGCGGACGTCGGTGTAGCGGCGGACGCGTTGGGCGTCACGCAGCAGGTGGCGCACCGTGGCGGTGGTCTCCAGCGGGATCTTCTGCGAAAGCGTGCCGCGGTCGGGGTTGGCGTCCACCGCGATCACCCGGTCACCGCGCAGCGAGGAGAAGGTGCCGCCGAGCGTGGCGGTGACCGTGGTCTTGCCCACGCCACCCTTGAGGCTCAGCATTGCGATCTTGTAGCAGCCCACCAGCGGCTGGTGGATGCGCGTGATCAGCTCGCGCCGGTAGACGTCGGCCGGGCTCTCGCCGAGGTTGATCAGCTGACCGCTGGCCCGGTAGACGAGCCGCCGCCAGCCTGACTGCGGCGGGCGCTTGGTCGGGACCAGCAACCGGGCCGACGACAGGTCCGCGGGCGGCGTGGCAGCGCCGGCGGCCGGAGCGCGCTGGGAGGGCACCTTAGCCGGCTGGGCCGGCGGCTGCGT
>JACDBJ010000493.1 GCA_013695005.1 Pseudonocardiales bacterium | reverse complement strand
GCACTAGGCAGATTCGGCGGCTCCGGGTTGGGATGACCGACTCGGGGCGCCCGTCCGCACCCGCCGGACCCGTCGGTAGCGGATCCCGCCGGCGTTGCACTGGCCGGACCCCGAGAACTGATCCACTCGTTGTGAGAGTCGTTCATCGGTGGGTGCAGGCTGCAGCGTAGACCGCGGGTGCCTGGTAGCCGAGCGAGCTGTGTCGTCGGCGGTGGTTGTAGTCGTCCTTCCAGTCGGTGATCACCACGCGCGCCTGCGCGAGGGACCAGAAGATGTTGATATTGAGGCATTCGTCGCGGACGCGGGAGTTGAACGATTCGATGTAGCCGTTGCGCCAGGGCTCGCCGGGCGGGATGAACGACAGCCCGACGCGTTCGCCGGCCCAGTCGGCCATCGCGTCGCAGGCGAGTTCGGGGCCGTTGTCGCAGCGCAGCACCGCCGGGTAGCCGCGCACCAAGGCGAGGCGGTCGAGTTCGTCGATGAGCCGGTCGCCGGTGATGGAGCGGTCCACGAGCCCGCCGACGCATTCGCGGGTGTGTTCGTCGACGATCGAGACGAGCTTGATCGGGCGGCCGTCGGTGGTGGCGTCGAACTGGAAGTCCACTGCCCACACCCGGTTCGGGGCGTCGGCCTTGGGCAGGTCCGGCGCGGTGCTGGTGCCCAGGCGTTTGCGCCGGCGTCGCTGCGGCACCCGCAGCCCTTCCTCGCGCCAGAGCCGCTGGATCTTCTTGTGGTTGACCGCCCAGCCCTCGCCGCGGGCATCGGCGTAGGCGTTGCGGAAGCCGCGCCGCGGATGCGTCTTCGCCCAGTCCCGCAGCCAGGTCCGCAGTGCGGCGTCTGAGTCGGCCGGCGTAGTTGCTGGCAGCTGCCGGCGATGGGTGGCGCGGTGCTGTCCAGTGACGCGGCAGGCGAACCGCTCACTGACGCCCATGGTTCTGATCAGGTGGTGCACGGCGGCCCGGCGTCGCTCCGGGCTCAGAAGTTTCCCCGGGCGATCTCCTTCAATGCGGCTTTCTCCAGCTCGGCGTCAGCGAGCAGTCGTTTGAGGGTGGAGTTCTCCCGCTCGAGGTCCTTGAGCCGTTTCGCGTCGTCGGCCTTCAGTCCGCCGAACTGGTTGCGCCACCGGTGATAGGTCTGCTCCGAGACGCTCAGCTCGCGGCACACCGCCGCGAGATCCTTGCCCTCGGCCAACAACCGGTCCGCCGTCGTCAACTTGCGTACGACCTGCTCCGGAGAGTGCCGCTTCCTCGTTGCCATGATCATCGAGCCTTCCTGCCCGCATCCGGGCAATCAGACTCTCACTCGCCATGGACCTACGAATCGGGGTCAGGCCACCACGACAGACCGGTGCGCGTGCAGCGTCGGCCGCGAGTCGGACGTTGCGCTCCTCGAGTTCGACGGCGGCGCAGCGGTCGGCGGCAGCGAGTGCGTTAGCGCAGGCCGGCACGCGTGACCAGACAGGTAGCGCGGCGGCATCTGCCGCGAGTCGGACGTTGCGCTCGTCGAGTTCGACGGCGGCGCAGCGGTCTGCGGCAGCGAGTGCGCTGTCGCAGACGCCGAGCCGTAAGAAGTAGGAGGATCGCCCGGGGCCTACGACCTGGGCGGGCCCGGTGTGGGCGGCGAGCTTCGACAACGGCCGGGTTCGCCCGCTGCGGAGAATGTCAGACCTACGCACTTCACTAATGCTTAGCGCCGTCCGGGGACCCCTCGGGCTGCGGTTCGAGAACAGGACCTTGCCATGGCATCAGCACCGAAGAGCGTCGCTGCGGCGTTCGATCAGTTCGACACCACGATCAGCCTCAATCCTGCGGAGCGAGGGCGAGCGATGCTGCGACATCAGCAGGTTACGGCTGCGCTCGTCGATGCTGGCCTCGCTTTGAGCACGTTCTTGCAGGGAAGCTTCGCGCGCAAGACGATGCGTCGGCCACTGAAGGATGTCGACATCGTCGTACTTCTCCCGACGGCGCTGATGGCGGAGTACTTCAGCCCCGATGGCGCGGCGCGCATCCACGAGAGGTTTAAGCCCGTGTTGCGGGCCAGGTTTGGCGATCACATCAGGTTCGACGTGACCGCGAACGCGGGCAAGGCGCTGCAGTTGTGCTTCGACGACGTCGATTTCACTGTGGATCTGGTGGCCGCATTCGCCGACCCTGCAGGGTCCGAACTTGTCTACATCGCTGACCGGCAGGAAAGAGCGTGGGAGGAGTCGAACACGCGCACTCTTAAGCGTGTGGTGGCCGAGCGCAATAGTGACACCGGTGGCAGGTTTGTCCACCAGGTCCGCATGCTGAAGGAGTTCAGGGCGCAGCACGATGAGCTTGAAGACCTCGTCGGGTTGGCTGTCGAGTCGCTCGCATTCGGCGCCGTTCGGTCCCAGATGTCGCACGCGCGGGCGCTGACGACCGCGTTGCGGTACGCAGCGACCGGGGTGCTCGGGCGAGTGATGGACCCGACAGGCGTCGATGATCTTTCATTGAAGTGGTCGGATGCACAGCGCCAGACCTACGCGACCATA
>JACDBJ010000489.1 GCA_013695005.1 Pseudonocardiales bacterium | reverse complement strand
CATCTGGAGCTAGCGCCGGTGTGACGCTGTCTGGTGACTCGCGCCATGGTTGAGATTCTTTATCACTATCCGTATTCTTTACTCGTGATCAATATCAAGAACCTGGAGGCGGACCGGCTCGCCCGCGACCTGGCGCAGGCCACCGGCGAGACCATCACGCAGGCGGTCACCGTGGCGATTCGAGAGCGGCTCGCGCGCGTTACCGGCGTCCGCACGAGCCGCACTCTCGCTGACGAGCTAGATGAGATCGCGCTGCGTTGCGCGAACCTGCCTGTCATCGACGACCGCACGGACGACGAGATCCTCGGCTACGACGAGCGCGGACTACCCCGACTCGGCGAGCGGCCCGCGTCCTGATGGTCATCGACACCTCGGCGATCGTCTCCATCCTGTTCGACGAGCCGCAGCGAGCCACCTTGACCAGAGCGATCGCCGCCGATCAGGTGCGCCTGCTCTCGGCCGCCAACCTGCTGGAGACCACGCTCGTGGTCGAGGCAAGGCGCGGCGAGCCGGCTGGACGTGAGCTGGACCTGCTGCTGCATCGAGCCAGGGTCGACATCGTGGCCGTCACCGCGGATCAGGTCGGTGTCGCTCGCCGCGCCTGGCGCCGCTACGGCAAGGGGCGGCACCCCGCCAGCCTGAACTTCGGCGACTGCTTCGCCTACGCGCTCGCCGAGTCCGCCAGGGAGCCGCTGCTGTGCGTCGGCGCGGATTTCGCTCAGACCGAACTGGCCCGCGTCCTGGAGTGACAGCTCGGCGAGCCGACTAGCGCGGTTGTGACCGACACCGTGTTGCTGTTCTTGTGGCTGGAACTGCGCAGCCGAGAGCCTCAGGGAACGGCTGCTCAGCCGCAGTCCAAGATCGCCGCCAGCGTCACGCCACGGCGGTGCGGACGACACTGGTGTAGCGCTCGTGGCGATCACCGGCCCAATCGGTGCCAAGATCACCGACCGCCGCGAACGGTGACGGTTCGGCGTCGAGCTAAGTGATCGGTTATTTGCAGATTGCCAGCCTGTTACACGGAGAGCATCATCCCTGGACTACGCACGTCGGGGCCCCGTCAACCCTGGGCCGCTGTCGGCATGAACGCACTCCAACGACTGGAGAGGCACGCGATGGAGTCCACCGGGCACAGCAAGAACAACCCTCGCCTGTACGAGCTGGTGGAGCACGCTCCCAAGACCGGCCCCAGCCCAACCGTCTGGGCGTGGCCGCAGATCATCGACTGGTTGAAGATCGCGGGCCAGCCCGTCTCCGGGCCGTGGCCGCCCGACCAGAAGCCGCGCCCCGACCCGGAGGCCGATGCCATGCCCGTCGCGGTCGCCGAGCCGGAGCCCACCGCACCTCCCGGTCCAGGACCGGCGACCTCGCCCGGCCCCGGCACCGAGGACGGCCCTGCCGCGCCGGCGACCACGTCGGTTCCTCCGCAAGCCGTCGCGCGCGACTGGCCCGAGCTTCCGAAGGACTGAGGACTAGCCCGCTCGCTCCACCACTCATGCTCATGCTTGGAGGGACTGGATGTACCCGTCTCGTTTCCACTACGAGGCCCCACGCTCACTCGACGATGCGCTGGACCTCAAGGCCGCGCACGGCGATGACGCGAAGGTGCTCGCGGGTGGCCAGAGCCTCGTCCCGCTGCTCAAGCTGCGCTTCGCCTCTCCTGAGCTGCTGGTCGACATCAACAACATCCCCGCGCTGGACTACCACGTCGTCGATGCCGACGGCACGCTGCGCGTAGGGGCCCTGTGCCGGCACGCCGACCTGGAGCGCAGCACGCTGCTGGGCAAGCACCCGACGATGGCCGCCGCCGCCCCCATGATCGCCGATCCCATCGTGCGCAACCGCGGCACGCTGGTCGGCTCGTGGTGCCACGCCGACCCGCAGGGCGACTGGGCGTCGGTGATGCTGGCGCTCGGTGCCGTGCTCGTGGTCGACGGCCCGGGTGGCCGCCGCCAGATCCCGGCGTCGCAGGTGGTCACCGGGCCGTTCCAGAACTCGCTGCGCCCGGACGAGATCGCCATCGAGGCGCGAATCCCGGGTGCCAGCGGTACTGCCGCGGGTTCCTACCTCAAGCTCGAACGCCGGGTGGGTGACTTCGCCACCGTCGGCGTCGCCGTCGCGGTCGACAGCTCCGGCGGCACCGTGTCGCGGGCCGGCATCGCGCTGACCGGGGTCGGCCCGGCGAACATCGAGGCCACGGCCGCGGCGCAGGCCCTGGTCGGCAAGCGGCTGGACGCCGGCACTATCGAGCAGGCCGCGGCGCTGGCCGCCGAGGCGGCCCAGCCGAAGACCGACCACCGCGGCAGCGCGGAGTACAAGCGTCACATCGTGCACACCTTCGTCACCCGCGGTCTGGGTGGCAACGGCGCCGTGCACGCAGCGGCATGACCTATCCCTCGGTTTCAACAGGAAGCTTTGGCGTCAAGGAGGACGGCGTGGAAGAGCGGCGGATAACCGTCACGGTCAACGGGCAGGACCAGACCGTCGACATCGAGCCTCGACTGCTCCTGGCGCACCTGTTGCGGGAGGGGTTGGCGCTGACCGGCACGCACATCGGCTGCGACACCACCAACTGCGGCGCGTGCACGGTCCTCGTGGACGGGCGGCCGGTGAAGTCCTGCACGATGCTGGCGGTCCAGGCCGACGGCCATGAGGTCACCACCGTCGAGGGCCTCGGTACCTCCAGTGAGCTGAACCCCATCCAGGAGGGGTTCAAGGAGGAGCACGGTCTGCAGTGTGGCTTCTGCACCAGCGGGATGATGCTGTCGGCGGCCGCGCTGCTGAAGGAGAACCCCAACCCGTCCGAAGAGGACGTGCGCTGGGCGCTGTCGGGCAACCTCTGCCGCTGCACCGGATACCAGAACATCGTGAAGTCAGTGCTGTGGGCCGCCGAGAAGATGCGGGCCAGCGTCTAGAGCTCGGCCTGAACCTGGCCCCAACCGGCCGACGACAACGGGAGGCAAGACGACGTGGCGCCGTTAGATGAGATCAAGATCGGTGGCCTGGGCTCCAGCCGCAAGCGGGTCGAGGACGACCGCTTCATCGTCGGACGGGGCAACTACACCGACGACATCAAGCTGCCCGGCATGCTGCACATGGAGATCCTGCGCAGCCCGGTCGCGCACGCCCGGATCAAGTCGATCGACACCAGCAAGGCGCAGGCCATTCCCGGTGTCCGCCTGGTGCTGACCGGCGAGATGATGGCGCAGCGCAACCTGGCGTGGATGCCGACGCTGTCCTACGACACCCAGGCCGTGCTGGCCACCGACAAGGTGCGCTTCCAGGGTCAGGAGGTCGCCTGCGTCGTCGCCGACGACCCCTACATCGCCAAGGACGGCTGCGAGGCGATCGTCGTCGAGTACGAGACGCTGCCCGCGATCGTCAGCCCGGTGCAGGCGCTGGCCGAAGGCGCGCCGCTTATCCGCGACGACAAGGAGGGTCAGAACGACAACGTGATCTTCCGCTGGGAGGTCGGCGACAAGGAGCGGACGGACCGGGCCTTCGCGAGCGCGGACAAGGTCTCGACCCTTGAGCTGCACTACCCGCGCAGCCACCCCTCGCCGATCGAATGCTGCGGCTCGATCGCGGACTACAACTCGGCGACGTCCAAGCTGACCGTGTACATGACCACCCAGGCCCCGCATATCATCCGGGCCGCGGTGGCGCTGGTGGCCGAGCTGCCCGAGCACATGATCCGGATCGTCGCGCCGGACATCGGCGGCGGCTTCGGCAACAAGGTGCCGGTGTACCCGGGCTACGTTGCCTCGATCCTGTGCTCGATCCTGCTTGGCAAGCCGGTGAAGTGGATCGAGGACAAGACCGGCAACCTGATCAGCACGGGCTTCGCCCGCGACATGTACCTGCGCAGCGAGATGGCGCTGAGCAACGCCGGCAAGATCCTCGGCGTTCGCATCCACGCGGACAGCGACCACGGTGCGTTCTTCTCCGACGCCCAGCCCAGCAAGTTCAAGATCGGGCTGCTGCACTCGGCGTTCGGCTGCTACGACTTCCCGGCCGGACACATCACCGCGCAAGGGACCTACACCAACAAGGCGCCCGGGGGCGTGGCTTACCGGTGCTCGTTCCGGGTCACCGAGGCCATGTTCTTCCAGGAGCGCATGGTGCAGGCTGCCGCCGCCGACCTGGGCATGGACCAGGCGGAGTTCCGCCGCAAGAACCTGGTCCGCGACGACCAGTTCCCGTACCGCACACCATTCGGCTTCCTGCTGGACTCCGGACAGTACGAGAAGTGCCTGGACATCGGGCTCGAGGCCATCGGCTACAAGGAGTTCAAGGCGCAGCAGGCCGAGGCCCTCGCGCGCGGCCGACGCCTCGGCATCGGCATCTCGACGATGACCGAGCCGCTCGGCGCCGGCAACAGCCGCGAGTACGACATCCTCGGCATCAAGATGTTCGACTCCGCCGAGCTGCGGGTGCACCCCACCGGCAAGGCGATCCTGCGGACCGGGGCGAAGTCCCAGGGCCAGGGGCACGAGACGACCTGGGCGCAGATCGTCAGCCACGAGCTGGGCATTCCGGCCGCCGACATCCTCGTCGAGGAGGGCGACACCGACACCGCCCCGTTCGGCATGGGCACCTATGCCTCGCGCAGCACGCCGGTGGCCGGCGCCGCCGTGGCGATGGTGTCGCGCAAGATCCGGGCCAAGGCTCGCAAGCTGGCGGCGCACCTGCTGGAGGTCTCGGAGGAGGACATCGAGTGGGAGCTCGGCCGGTTCTACGTCCGGGGCGCGCAGGACCGCGGGGTGTCCATCCAGGAGTGCGCGATGGCCGCCTACGCCAACATGCCCGACGGCATGGAGCCCGGCCTTGAGAACAACGCCTACTACGACCCGCCCAACCTGACCTGGCCGTTCGCCTGCTACATCGCCAAGGTGGAGGTCGACCCGGAGACCGGGGTCTGGGACGTGCTCAAGATGGTGGCCGTCGACGACTGCGGGGTCCGCATCAACCCGATGATCGTCGAAGGCCAGATCATGGGCGGCCTGACCGAGGCCTACGCGATGTCGAACATGCAGTTCCAGACCTACGACGCCGACGGCAACTGCGTCGGGGCGAACTACATGGACTACCTGCTGCCGACGTCGTGGGAGACACCTGGCTTCGAGCTGCACGAGGTCGTCACGCCCTGTCCGCACCACCCGATCGGTGCCAAGGGCGTCGGGGAGTGCGCGGCGGTGGGTGGCCCGGCCGCCTTCGTCAACGCGGTGATGAACGCGCTGGAGGACACCGGCGTACGCAACATCGACATGCCGCTCTTGCCGGACCGGGTGTGGGAAGCCATCAAGTACCAGCGCGATGTGTCGGGTGCACCGCCGGTGCGGACCGACTGAGGAAGCCTCAATGCTGATCGAGAACGAGTTCGAGGTCGCTGCGCCGCTGGACGCGGTGTGGAACCACCTGCTGGACGTGCCGAAGATAGCTCCGTGCCTGCCCGGCGCGGAGCTGACCGAGGTGGCCGGCGACGGCGTCTTCAAGGGTCGGCTGCTCACCAAGATGGGGCCGGTGTCGCTGACCTTCACCGGCACCGCGCAGATCATCGAGCAGGACGCGACCGCCAAGCGGATCGTGATGAAGGCGTCCGGGTCGGAGTCCAAGGGCAAGGGCCTGGCCGAGATGACGGTGACCTCGACGCTGGAACGAGCGGGCTCCGGCACCAAGGTGAAGGTCAGCCAAGACATCCAGATCGCCGGCGCGCTCGCCCAGTTCGGCCGCGGGATGATCGCCGACGTGACCACGGTCATCATGCGCAGCTTCGCGAACTGCATCCAGGACGACATCGACCGGGAGAGCCGGGGCGAGACTGCCGGACCGCGGTCCTCCGCTCCGGTGAGCGGTGTCTCGGTCGGGTTCTCGGCCTTCATGCTGGCCATCAAGCGGTTCTTCGGCCGGTTCTTCGGTAGGAGCTCGGCATGACGAACAGGAGAAACCAGTTATGACGCTGTGGTTGATCGGCAACATCATCCTGCTCGTCGTGGTGTTCCCGATAGTGCTGTTCTTGTTGGGCCGGATCCTCGCGCCCGTGCAGCGGATCCGTAAGACGGTGGACGACATTCTCGTCAACGGTGTCGCACTGACCGGCGAGCTGGACAACGTGCCGGCCCTGCTGGCCACGACGGACGACACCGTCAAACAGATTTCTGTCGGCGCGGCCCGCTACGGCGGCAGCGTCGCGAAGCTGCTGGGCTGAGGGGAGTAGTCATGCCATTCAACGCGTGGTTCACGCTGATCGTCGCGGCGCTGATCATCGGCGTCACGGCGCTCGCCCTGATCCGGGTGATCATCGACCTCCGGCACGTGACAAAGACGCTGGCCACCATCGTCGTCGGCGGGCGGGCGATCGCTCTGCAGACGTCCACCGTGCCGACCGCTCTGACCTCGGTGAACGGCAGCCTCAAGCCCGTGCGCGATTTCACCGAGCAGATTTAGCCGGTAGGGAGCAGATATGGCCAAGGAGTTCCAGTGCGACAGCCCGGAGTGCAGCTCGCACTTCACGGCTGGCGACAGCGAGGAGATGCGGCGCGAGATCGCCAAGCACCTCAAGGACGCGCACAACATCGACACACCGACCCAGACGGTCATGAACTACCTCGAGACCACGTCGGTGACCGAGACGAGCGGGAGGGCAGCCCGATGACGCTCGCGCAAGCCGCGGCCGAGCCGAACCTGTTCGGCTGGTACCTCGGGCTGGGCATCGGCATCGCGGTCGTCGGTGTCGTCGCCCTGCTCGTCGGTTGGATCCTCTACCTGGCGATGAAGATCGGCTGGCTCGCGCCGCAGATCAACGAGCCGCTGATGCAGGCCGAGAAGAACACCAAGGCGCTTGGTGGCCTGAACAAGACCATCGAGCACGTCACGATCATCATCGGTGGACTACAGCGCGGTCGCGCGCGGCTGGGAGGCTAAGAATGGTTGACGGTCTGCCGGCCGCCGAGGTCAGCCTCTGGTGGATGACGCTGGGCATCGGCTTCCTCGTGGTGCTGGTCGTCATCTTGCTACTGAGCTTCCTGGTGGCGTTCGTGAAGATCATCGACCGTGAGGTCGTCAAGGTTCGGGACACGCTGCGCACGATCACCGGCAACACCGCGAACACCACGCTGATCCCGCAGACCGCGGGTGGCGTCGACGCGGTGCTCGCCGAGGGCCTGCAGCACCACCTGTTCCTCGGTCGAGTCGTCGGAAAGGTGTAAGCGATGACCACGCTGGTCGTACTCACGGTGATCGCGATCGTCGCGTTGATCGCCGTCTTGGCGATCTTCCTGTATTGGGTGGGCGTGCTGCTCAGCCGGATCGCCGACAACCTCGACGATGCCAACGAGAGCGTCAAGTCCATCGTCGGCCACGCCAAGCTGATCGGCCCCGGGGTCGAGCACATCAACCGGAGCGGCAAGGTTGTGGCCTCCGCGCTGCCGTTGCTGTACGGGTTCGCGGAGCAGATTGTCGCGAAGGTTTCGCCCAACCCGGAGCGGCCATCGGTGGCGGTCCCGGCGTCGGGCACCCGGCGTTCGCGGATGATGCGCGCGGTGGGCTACCGGCCGGACGACTCGGCACCGCAGCCCTCCGGTGGCGGCGGAACCGCCGTCGCCCAACTGGTTGCCGAAGCGCCGGCCACCACCGAAGAGGCCGAGACGGAGGCGCCGGCAGGCCCGGCTCCGGCTGAGGGTCCGTACGGCGCTGGCAGCCACGCCGTGCTTGCCGACGGCGGGCAGCCTGACGGCTTCCCGATCAAGGGCAACATGGACTCGATGCTGTACCACGTGCCCGGCTCGTCGTTCTACGCACGCGCGGTGGCCGAAGTCTGGTTCGCCTCGCCGAAGGTCGCCGAGACGGCCGGTTTCCAGCTGCCGCCGTCCCAGCGGTAGGCCTACGCAAGCCTGGCGAGCACCGCCGCTCGCTTGAAGGTCGACGGGACGTCGCTGCTCACCGCAGTGGCGTTCCGTTGATCATTCTGTGAAGTGCTCGCCGCCCGGCAAAGATCGCCACGAGTGGACATCCAGCCGCGCTCACCGCGGTCAGACGTCCACTCGCGGCGATCACGGGTCAGGTAGTCGGTCCGCCGGCGCGTCGGGCAGCGCACGCTCGTCCGGGCCGCGCCGGGACAGTGGTCCGGTGGTCGGGGTGTCGGTGTACTCGCCGATCCACTCGTCCTTCCACGACTTG
>JACDBJ010000475.1 GCA_013695005.1 Pseudonocardiales bacterium | reverse complement strand
GGTCGGACCGGGTGGGCAGCAGGCTGCGCCCGCTGCGTGTCGTGGCCATCGTGATCGTCGCCGGGTACGCCCTCGCGGCCGCGCTGGATGCCGGGCCGGTGCCGCTGCTGGCCGGCGTGCTGGTCGTCACCGCCGCCTCGGCGATCTCGTGGAACGGCCTCGCCTTCACCGCCGCCGGCGAGCTCGCCCCGCCGCAACGGATCGGTGCCGCGCTGGCGTTCCAGAACACCGCCAACTTCATCAGCGCCGCCGTCACACCTGCCCTGGGCGGGGCGGTTGCGCAGCTCGCGGGGTGGCCGGCGATGCTCGCCGTGGCGGCCTCCGCGGCGGCGCTGGCCTGGTGGCTGCTGGGGCCACTTCGGGGCGCGGCGTGAGCGAGACCGCATCGCACACCGGGGGTGCCACAAGGTACGGTGTTGGCAGGACATGATGAGGAACTGAACGGGGCCGCCGAGTTCCACGGCCGCCCCGTCCCTGCTGTGAGGGGGGTCGAGCCAGATGGGGCGCGGCCGTGCGAAAGCCAAGCAAACCAAGAAGGCCCGTGAGCTGAAGTACAGCTCGACGAGCCTGGACGCCGATGCGCTGCAGCGCGAACTTGCCGGCGTGCCGCTCAGCGATGACGACAGCGCTGACGAAGACAACGATGAGGACGACGACGACCTTCGTTGACTACCGGCCCCGCTCAGAAGACTCAGAAGCGGGGATGATCACCGCGTAGCACGACCCGAGGCCCGTCGGCCTCGGCCAGCTCCACGTCCCGGGTGCGGTGCACCTCGCCCAGGACCCACGACTTCACATGCCGCGCGGTGAGCATCGCCAGTGCCCGGTCGACGTCGTCGGGCGGCAGGATGGCCAGCATCCCGATGCCCATGTTGAACGTCCGGTCCATCTCGGCCCGCTCGACCCGGCCGCGGGTGGCGATCAGCTTGAACACCGGCGCCGGCGTCCACGTACCTCGCTCACACACCGCAGCCAACCCCTTGGGCAGAACCCGGTCCAGGTTGCGGGCCAGCCCGCCGCCGGTGATGTGCGCGAACGTCCGCACGCTGGTCTCTGCGGCGACCGCGAGGCAGTGCCGGGCGTAGATCCGGGTCGGCTCCAGCAGCTCCTCGCCCAGCGTGTGCCCGAACTCCTCGACCTGCCCATCCAGCGGCATCCGGGCGATGTTGAGCAGCACCTGACGAGCCAGCGAGTACCCGTTGGAGTGCAGCCCCGAGCTGGCCATCGCGACGACCTTGTCGCCGGGGCGGACCCGGTCCGGGCCGAGCATCTCGTCGGCCTCCACGATGCCGACACCGAAGGCCGACAGGTCGTAGTGGCCCTGCTCCATGATCCCGCGGTGCTCGGCCGTCTCGCCGCCGAGCAGCGCGCAGCCGGCCTGGGTGCAGCCCTCGGCGATGCCGCGCACGATCGTCTCAATCTGGTCCGGCACGAGCTTGCCGACCGAGATGTAGTCCTGCAGGAACAGCGGCTCCGCGCCGCACACGACGACGTCGTCGACGACCATCGCCACCAGGTCCTGACCGATCGTGTCGTGCTTGTCCATGGCCTGCGCGATGGCGACCTTGGTGCCGACCCCGTCGGTGGACGCGGCGAGCACGGGCTCGCGGTAGCGCCCCGACTTCAACGCGAACAGCCCCGCGAAGCCGCCGATCCCACCGAGCACCTCGGGGCGGCTGGCCTGCTGCGCCCACGGTCGGAGCTGCTCGACGGCGCGCTCACCGGCCTCGATGTCGACCCCGGCCGCGGCGTAGCTGGCGCGCGACTTGCGCGGCGCCTTGCTCTTGCCGGGCGGCCTGGTGGCCATGACGAGCACTCCGGTCGTTGGTGTATCGGCGCGGCGGGCGCCGTCGATCAGGGGCGGTTCAGCGCGCCCGCGGCACCGTAGCCGACGGTCACAGCCTCGTCATCTCGGGACAGCCCCTCGAGCAGGTGCTTGCCGATCAGCGTCGAGTCGGGCACCGGGATGGGGTACTTGCCGTCGAAGCATGCCGAGCACAGCCGGCTGCGCGGCTGCTCCGTCGCCGCCACCAGCCCCTCGAGCGAGACGTAGCCGAGCGTGTCCGCCCCGATCGAGCGCCGCACGCCCTCGGTGTCCAGCGAGCCGGCGAGCAGCTCGGCGCGGGTGGCGAAGTCGATGCCGTAGAAGCAGGGCCAGCGCACCGGCGGCGATGCGATCCGCACGTGCACCTCGACCGCGCCGGCCTCGCGCAGCATCCGCACGAGCGCGCGCTGGGTGTTGCCGCGAACGATCGAGTCGTCGACCACGACCAGCCGCTTGCCCCGGATGACGTCCCGCAGCGGGTTGAGCTTGAGGCGGATGCCCAGCTGGCGGATGGTCTGGCTGGGCTGGATGAACGTGCGGCCGACGTAGGCGTTCTTGACCAGCCCCTGGCCGTACGGGATGCCTGAGGCCTGCGCGAACCCGATCGCGGCCGGCGTGCCCGACTCGGGGACCGGGATCACCAGGTCCGCCTCCACCGGCGCCTCGACCGCCAGCCGCTTGCCGATCTCCACGCGCGCGGCGTGCACCGAGCGCCCGCCGATCGTGGTGTCCGGACGCGCGAGGTAGACGTACTCGAACACGCAGCCCTTGGGCTCGGGGGCGGCCCACCGCGAGGAGCGCAACCCGTTGGCGTCGATGGCCAGCAGCTCGCCGGGCTCGACCTCGCGCACCACCGAGGCGCCGACGATGTCCAACGCCGCGGTCTCACTGGCAACCACCCAGCCGCGTTCCAGCCGGCCGAGCACCAGCGGCCGCACACCGTGCAGGTCGCGGGCGGCGTAGAGCGTCTGCTCGTCGGAGAACACCACCGAGAACGCGCCTTTGAGCTTGGGGAGCAGCCGCATCGCGGCCTCCTCGACGCCCACGTCGGCGGCGGTGGCGGCGAGCAGCTCGCAGACCAGGTCGGAGTCGGTGGTCGCGACCTGGCGGCCGTGACCGTTGCGGGGGGCGCGGCCGGTCAGCGCCGCGACCTCGTCGCGCAGCTCGGCGGTGTTGACCAGGTTGCCGTTGTGCCCGAGCACCAGCCCACTGCCGGTGGCGGTGGTGCGGAACGTCGGCTGGGCGTTTTCCCACGTGGTGGAGCCGGTGGTGGAGTACCGCACGTGCCCGACGGCGACGTGGCCCCGCAGCGAGGACAGCGTCTGCTCGTCGAAGACCTGGCTGACCAGACCGAGGTCCTTGTAGACCACCACGGACTCGCCGTCGCCGACCGCGATGCCGGCGGCCTCCTGGCCGCGGTGCTGAAGGGCGAACAGGCCGAAGTAGGCGAGCTTGGCGACCTCCTCGCCGGGCGCCCACACCCCGAACACTCCGCACTCCTCGCGGGGCGGGCGCTCGTCGTCGACGGTGGTTGGCTCGGGGGGCTTGGTCGGGTCGTTCGCGGCGTTCTGGGTGAGACCCAACGCACGCTCCCTGGCTCGACGGCGGAACCTACCCCCTGAGTCTAGCCGCGCCGGCCGTCCCAGCCCGTCGGCGACACGGCCGCGGCTCAGCCGGGCAGTCGTAGTCGTCGGAGGGCCGACGCACGGCCCGCCAGGTCCACATCGTTTCCCGAGCCGACGAGCCTCGGCGACGTACCGCGCGGCGTGCTCGCCGCTTGAGGTTTGCGCACGCAGTCAGTAGTCCGAAGGAGCCCTAGGATGTCCGTCCTACCTGTCACACTCGTAGCGTGTGCTGGCACCGAGGTTGCCTTCGCCAGCGGCGAGAAGAACGTCAGGGCACTGGACCCGGACGTGCTCACACAGATTGACAGCCTGTGGCG
>JACDBJ010000467.1 GCA_013695005.1 Pseudonocardiales bacterium | reverse complement strand
GAGCACCGGGGCGGTGACGCCCGCGGCAAGGTGAGCGACCGGCCTGCGGCCGTCGAGCACCTCCAGCATCAGCCGCAGCAGGACGTGCGCCCCGGCCTTCGCGGCTGCCTCGCAGAGCGTTCGCATCGGCGGTACCGGTGGCGGCTCGGGTGCCCGGCTCGGCTGCAACGACAGCTCCAACGGCTCCGCGGGTGGTGCCGGCCCGTCCGGCTCGTAGCACGGCAGCGGCCGGACGAGGCCACGCGACCTGGCGGGCGTCACAGCGGGCCGGAACTCGTCGATCGCGGTCATCGAACCCCCGTCGCTATACGTCCCGGGGGCACGTCCGGTTGGTCGGAGTATGCCTGGCGGCACCGACGTTCGCGGACGCTTCAGAAAGATACCGAATTCGTTTGGCAGCAAACTATTCGCTGGCGTACGGTCGTCCTCGTGCACGACACCTTCTGGGAGCAACGCCCCGAGCACATGCCGCTGGGCAAGCTGGTGCGGTGCGCGGCCTCGTTGATCAACCGACACTTCCAGCAGGTGTGTGCGGAGCATGGCCTCACGCCCACCACGATGGGCGTGCTCGGCTCGCTGGCCCACACCGACGGCCTGTCCCACCGCCAGCTCGCCGACCGCATGATGCTCAGCCCCGCCACGTTGACCCCGGTGCTCGACGCCCTGGAGGAGGCCGGCGAGGTGCGCCGCGACCGCGACCCGCAGGACCGTCGGGTCGTCCGCCTGCACCTGACCGTCCTCGGCGAGCTGCGGCTGGGCGCGGCGGCGGGCGTCGTCGTGGCGGCCTTCCGCGGCCGGATGCCCTGCCCGTCGCCGGAGGACGAACAGATCATCCGGGGATATCTGCTGGCCGTCATGGCCGCACTGAACGACGATGCCCCGTTGGCAGACGAGATTGAGGAGAGCGCATGAGCGAGCCAGCCGTCGAGGTGACCGAGCTGGTCAAGCGTTACCCGAAGAGCCCGACCAACGCCGTCGACGAGCTGTCCTTCGCCGTCGAGCGCGGCGAGGTCTTCGGGCTGCTCGGCCCGAACGGGGCAGGCAAGACCACCACCGTCGGGGTGCTCACCACGCGGGTGCTGCCGACCTCCGGCGAGGCGAGGGTCTCCGGTGTCGACGTGGTGCGAGCCCCAGTGTCGGCTCGGTCCCTGTTGGCCGTCGTGCCGCAGCGGGTGAACCTGGACCGCTCGCTGACCGTGCGCTACAACCTGATCTACCACGCTGCGTACCACGGCGTGCCGCGGGCCGAGCGCAAGCCGCGGGCCGATGCCCTGCTGGACCGGATGGGCCTGACCGACAAGGCCGATGAGCTGGTGGACAAGCTCTCCGGCGGGCAGACCCAGCGAGTAATGATCGCCCGCGGCCTCATGCACCACCCCGAGGTGCTCTTCCTCGACGAGCCGACCACGGGGCTGGACCCGCAGGCCCGGCTGTTCGTGCACGACCAGATCCTCCAGCTGCGTTCGGAGGGCGTCACCGTGCTGCTGACCACCCACGACATGGAGGAGGCGGCCAAGCTGTCGGACCGGGTGGGCATCGTCGACCGCGGCAAGCTGCTCGCGCTCGACACCCCGGCCGGCCTGATCCGTTCGCTGCCCGGCAGCAGCACGGTCGAGGTCACCATCCGGCCTGACGGCAGTTCGATCGAGGAGCTCACCGAAGCGCTGTCCGAGCTGGCCGGCGTGCAGGGTGTGGAGCGGCTCGCCCCCAGCGGGCCGCCGTCCGGCATGCCGGACAGCCCTCCCGGCTTCCCCGGCGGTGCACCCCCTGGCGGAGGCGGGATGCCACCCGGCGTGGCCGCCGCGACCGCCCAGCGGACGGCCGAGGCCGACTCGGACGGCGCCACCCGGATCCGGCTCTATGTCGACGCCGACCCGGCTGCGTTGCTCGGACCCGTCGTGTCGGCGCTGACGGTGCGCGGCGCCGCAGTCACCGACCTCTCGCTGGGCGAGCCCAGCCTCGAGGACGTGTTCATCTCGCTGACCGGAAGGGAGCTGCGGTGACCGCCGCGACCGCACCCGTTGAGACCATCCCCGCCGGCGGGACCAGCTCGATGCGCGCGTTCTGGGCCGTGCTCAGCCGAGACATCTTCGTCACGGTCAAGGAGCTGCCCGCGTTCCTGGCGCAGGTGCTGATCCAGCCGTTCTTCTTCCTGTTCGTCTTCGTGGTGGTGCTCAGTGCCGGCGGCTTCGTCTCGCCCGACTACGGGCAGATCATGCTGCCAGGGCTGCTGGCGATGAACGCCTTCTTCGCCGCGCTGCAGGGTGTGGCATTCCCGCTCGTTTTCGAGTTCTCCTTCTCCCGCGAGATCGAGGACCGGTTGCTCGCGCCGATCCCGATCCCGCTGGTGGCGATCGAGAAGATCGTGTACGCGGCGCTTCGCGGGATCGTCGCGGCGCTGCTGATGGTTCCGATCGGGCTGCTGCTGGTGGAGGGCATCAACTGGCCGGCCTCCGGGCTGGTGCCGGCGTTCCTGTTCGTGGTGCTGGGCTCGTTGCTCGGTGGGGCGCTGGGCATGGTGATCGGCACCGCGGTGCAGCCACGGCGGATCAACGTCTTGTTCGCGGTGATCTTCACTCCGCTGCTGTTCACCGGTTCGGTGCAGTACCCGTGGCAGACGCTGGGCGAGCTGCGCTGGTTCCAGATCGTGAGCGCGCTGAACCCACTGACCTACGTCAGCGAGGGCATCCGCTCGGCGCTGGTGCCGGAGGTGCCACACCTGGCGACGTGGCTGTGCGTGGTGGTCTCGATCGCGGCGATTGTCGTGCTGAGCTGGCTGGGCATCCGCGGCTTCCTCCGCCGCGCGCTCGACTGAGCCGCGGTCAGCCGCCTGCGGCGGTACGACGGCGGAGCAGCTCGTAGCTGGCGACCGCGGCGGCGCTGGCCACGTTGAGCGACTCGACGCCGCCGTGCAGCGGGATCGCCACGGTGCCGTCCAGCTCGGCGCGCACCAGCGCCGACAGCCCTTCGGTCTCGTTGCCGAGCACCAGCGCCAGCCGATCCGGCAGGTCCGCATCCAGCAACGACGGCCCACCCGCGTCCAGGCCGAGCACGGTGATCCCGGTGGCCCGCAGCGCCGCGC
>JACDBJ010000461.1 GCA_013695005.1 Pseudonocardiales bacterium | reverse complement strand
GTCCAACCCCGCCTCGGCGAGCAGCGGCGCGAGCGGCGTCCCGGTCCACTCGGCGGTGCCGACCGCCCCGGCGAGCCACGGTTGGGACAGCGGGCGGGGCGTCATCGTGGCGCGGCCGTTGCCTGCGCATTCCATCGTGACGGCCATCGTGCGGCGCGGGCGACTGCGGAGGTTCTCGAGGGTCAGCTCCATCGGCTCGCGGACCCGGCCGCCGATCGTGAGCCGCCACGCCGCCGGGTCGATCGCCGGGATGTCGAAGTGCACCAGCAGGTAGTGCAGGCCGACGGGGGTGACGTCGTAGCGCAGGGCCTCGGCGGGCATGGCGTGGTTGCGGGCGGCGAGGGCCAGCTCCTCGGGCGTCAGCGGCCCGTAGGTCGGCTCGAGCGTGGGCGCGGGAGCCGTGAAGTCGGCGCGGGCCATCGCCCAAGCATGCCCGTCTGGCCGGGCCGTGTCAGGAGCCTGCGCTCCACCCGATGACCGCCAACCCGTCCGGATTCGTGACCGCGATGCCCTCGCGGGCGGGCTTGACGACGCCCTGCTCGCGCAGCTCGTGCAGGATCGGCATGACGACATCAGGTACCGAGCCGAGCGCATCCGCCAGGGCCTGATGGCCGATTGGAGCGAGGAGCTCCGAACTGTGCTGGCCGTCGGCCGCAAGGTCGAGCACGTGTCGGGCAACCTTCTGACGCATGCTCGCGCGTCCGGTACCCGCGACCTCGGCGATGAACGAGACCGCCTCGTCGTTCTGCTCCCGCAGCAGTGCGTTGGCCACCCGGGCGTCGTTGTCGGTGACGGCGGTGACCACCGACGGCCGCAGCGCGAGCAGGTCGGACGCGACGACGGCCTGAGTGGTCGCCGGCGCGCGGAACCCGTCCGCGAACAGCGCCAACAAACCGAGCAGCGCCCCGCGGCGGGCGTAACGAACCGTCCGTCTCCGCCCGTCCGGGCCGGTGACGAACACCCGGACCAGGCCGCTGAGCACGAGGTCTACCTGCGGTGCGACCTCACCCTCGCGGTGCAGCACGGCACCAGCGGGCTCCGTGATCCGCCGGGCTCCGACCTGCAGCTCGGCCAGCGACCTGGCCTCGAGTGCGCGCAGGTGCGACGCCCCGATCGCCGACCGCACCGCGACATCCACCGCCGCACTCTAAGCGCCCCGCGGCTTGGCCAAGGCGAGGCCGAGGTCGTGGAGGGCGCGCTCGATGGTGGCGGCCATCTCGCGGGTGCGGTGCTCGCCGAGATGGTCGGCGGCGAAGGCGAGGTACTGGGTGTGCGCCTGCGCCACGGCCCAGTGCCGCTCGACGTCAGTGACCGTGCGCTGGTAGCGACCTTGGTCCGTGCCGCCCTGGGCGGCCAGCACGGCGAGGTCGAGTCCGCCGGCGGCGATACGGGTATTGCCCCAGTCGATGATCGTCGGCCCGGCCGGTCCGAGCAGGACGTTGCCGCGGTGCATGTCGCCGTGCACGAGGGTGTGCGGCAGCAGCGCCAGCGCGGCGTGCATCCGGTCGTCGTGCGCCCACGCGGTCAGCGCCTCGGCCACGTCCGGCATCCCCGCCGCCAGCGCGGCCGGACCGGCGATCTCGCCGCACAACTGCTGCCAGAACGCCGCATCGACCACCGTTAGCCCGGCGGGCGGGCGGCCCAGGTAGTGGTGGTGGATCCGGCCGAGGGTCTCGTACACCTCGTCAGGCACCGGGTCGGCGCGCCCGAGCGCGGCGTCGCCGTAGTAGGGCAGGACGAGCCAGTCCGCTCCCGCCGCCACCAGCCGTGGACGCGTCACCCCGGGCACGACACTTACCGCCCGCAGGGCCACTACCTCGGCCGGACGCGCCCGCTTGAGCACCACGGTGACGTCCCGCATGCCGTCGAGCCGCAGTTCGACGAGCTGCGGCGGCGCGGCGGCGTACCCGCCGCTCAACGGCGTCTGCGCGACGATCTCGGCCCGGGTGGCACCGGCCCAGGCGCAGACCGCAGCCAGCCAGCCGGGCTGGGTCAGCGCCGCAGGAAAAGGTAGATCAACACGGCCGCGACGACGCCCAGCACGAGGCAGACCGTGCCGCTGAGCAGCGGCCGGCGGAACCACGTCGTGCCCTTGTCCAGCGCTATCCGCCCCGGGCCGGCGAACAGTAGCCCGGCGGCCATCCCGCCGAGCAGCACGTCGAGCTCGTAGCCGCTGGGGTTGTCCGGCTGCACGAAGAACCCCACGCTGTACTTGACCAGGATCGAGTTGATCACGATCCCGAGCAGCGCGGCGGCTGCCAGCGGGGTGAACAGGCCGAAGATCAACAGCACCGCGCCGGCAAGCTCGGTCACGCCGGTGACCCACGCCAGGAGGTTCGTCTCGCGATAGCCCAGGCCGCTCAAGCCGCGGGCGAAGCCCTCGATGCCGGGCCCGTTGAGCCGGCCGAACACGATCCCGATCCCGTGTACGAGAAACACCCCGCCCAACGTGAGCCGGATGATCAGCAGTCCCAGGTCGAGCCCGCCGGTCCAGGTCAGCGGCGGTCGCCGTTTGGCCCGGTCGTCCTCGGCCAGCGCTGCCCGCACCGCATCGGTGGAGATTCGCTCGGTGTTCGCCGCTTCCAGGCTGACGATGCCGGCGGGCTGATCGGACCTGCTCATGACGCCGCAGCGTAGGAGATCCGCACGTCCACGGCGAGCGGTGGCCGCTCACTGGTGGCTCACGCTGACGCGCCTAACCTGCGGGCGTGGCCAGCCTCTTCC
>JACDBJ010000450.1 GCA_013695005.1 Pseudonocardiales bacterium | reverse complement strand
GGCCACCACAGACGGGCCGACGCCCGCGGCGAACGCGTCGGCGGATCGCTGCTCGGCGGCCGCGGCGTCGCGTTGCGCGGTCAGCCGCTCCACCTGCTGCGACAGGCTGTCCCGCTCGCCGGAGACGGCGATGAGCAGCCGGTCGGACAGGCCGGAAGCACCGAGCACGACGCCGAGCGCGAGCGCGAGGAACACCGCGGTCAACGACACCACGTGGTAGCGCAGAGAGATCACGAGAACCATCGGCCGACGGTGCCGATCACGCTGTTCCACACGCTGACCACCCAGGTCCACAGCGCGGGCCCCGCGTCGGAGACGAGCAGCGCGGCGAGCAGCGCGACCAGCACGGCGCCGATCAGCAGCGCGATCGCGCCGAAGGACACCTGGTGGCGATACAGGGTGAGCAAGGCCCGGCTGTCCACCACGTCCGCGCCCAGCCGCAGCCGGGTCAGGAACGTCGAGGCGTTGCTGCCGGAGCGGCCGCGGTCGAGGAACTCCGCCATGCTCGCCGACAGCCCGACGGTGACGATGAGCTCGGCGCCGTGGTGGTGCACGAGCAGCAGCGCGAGGTCCTCGGGGTTGGCCGAACCGGGGAAGGTCACAGCGCCCGCGCCGAGGTCCTGGACCCGGTGCAGCCCTGGGGCGTGCCCGTCGGCGAACGCCGGCACGACGACGTCCGCGCCGGAGGTCAGCGCCTCGTTGGAGATCTCCGCCGGGTCACCGACGATCAGGTCCGGCTTCAGACCGACGTTCCACAGCGCGTCCGCGCCGGCGCCGACACCGACCAGCAGCGGCCGGTACTCGCCGATGTAGTGCCGCAGCTTCGCCAGCTCGGCCGGCGTGCCCGCTCCGCCCGCGACGACGAGCACCTGCCGGCCGCGGATCTCGACCTCGACGTCCGGCACGCCGACACCGTCGAGCAGCAGCGCCCGCTCTCGCCGCATGAACTCCGTGGTGTTGGCGGAGAACGCCTCTAGCTGGTGGGTCATCCCGGCCTTGGCGCCGACCATCGCGTCGGCGACCGTGTCGGTGGTCTGCGCGACGCCGCGGCAGACCTCGGTCTCGCCGAGGTAGACCACGCCGTCGTGCACCCGGATCCGTGACCCGTCCTTGATGGCGCGCACGGCCTCCGCGCCGACCGCGTCGACGAGGACGACCCCGGCCGATACCAGCGCCTCCGGCCCGAGGTTGGGGAACCGTCCGGAGATGGACGGTGAGGCGTTGATGACGCCGCCGACGTGCGCCTCGATCAGCGCGTCGGCGGTGCTCCGGTCAAGGTCGATCTGGTCGAGCACGGCGATCTCGCCGCGACGGACCCTGCGCAGCAGCGCCTCGGTGTTGCGGTCGACGCGGGCGATCCCGGCCAACCCGGGCAGCTCCGGCCGCGGTCGTTTCAGCAGCGCGCCCAGTTTCATGGCCCCGATGGTGAGGCCAGTGCCCGCGGATCTCGGGAAGGCGCGCCGCGCGTCACCCAGCCTTGCGCTGGGTCGGGCTCGCCCTGTGCTCGTGTTTGTCGTTTCTGGCGGTGGCGAGCAGCTCCTCGGCGTGCGCCCTGCCGGTGTCGGTGTCGTCAAGGCCGGCGAGCATCCGGGCCAGCTCGACGATCCGCTCGTTCTCGGCAACCGTGCGCACGGTGCTGCGCCCGCCGGCCTTGTCCACCACGAGATGGCGGTCGGCGTAGGCCGCGACCTGCGGCAGGTGCGTCACCACGATCACCTGGTGGCTGGCGGCCAGCTGCGCGAGCCGGCGGCCCACCTCCACCGCGGCGCGGCCGCCGACACCGGCGTCGACCTCGTCGAACACCATGGTCGGGACGGGGTCAGCGCCCGCGAGCACGACCTCCAGCGCGAGCATCACCCGCGACAGCTCGCCACCGGACGCGCTTCGGTGCAGCGACAGCTCGGCCGCGCCGGTGTGGGCGGCGAGCCTCAGCTCCACCTCGTCGACACCGTCCGGTCCGGTCAGTAACCAGCTCCCGGCCACGTTCAGCGCGTTCTCCGCGTCGGCCGTCGCCTCCCGGCGCGCCACCACGGCCCGCAGCCGGGCATCCGG
>JACDBJ010000430.1 GCA_013695005.1 Pseudonocardiales bacterium | reverse complement strand
GCTTCACCCTGCGCGAGGCAGTGCTGCCCGTGCTTGCGGAGGGCAGCCGGCCGGTCCGCGTGCTGCACGTCTCCGACCTGCACCTCACGCCCGGCCAGCACGCCAAGCAGCGCTGGGTCGCCGCGCTCGACCGGCTGGAGCCCGACCTGGTCGTCAACACCGGCGACAACCTCGCTCACCGACACGCCGTGCCCGGGGTGCTACGGGCGCTGGAACCGCTGCTGGCGCGGCCCGGGGTGTTCGTCTTCGGCAGCAACGACTACTTCGGACCAACGGCGAAGAACCCATTGCAGTACTTCCGCCCCGGGGGTGGGAAGCGGGTGCACGGCGAGCCGCTGCCGTGGGAGGACCTGCGTGCGGCGATGATCGAGCGTGGCTGGCTGGACGCTACGCACCGGCGGGTCGAGCTCGACGCCGGTGGCCAGCGCGTCGCCGTGGCCGGCGTCGACGACCCACACATCAAGCGCGACCGCTACGACGCCGTGGCGGGCCCCGCACCGTCCAGCCCTGCGTTGCGGCTCGGGCTGACGCACTCCCCCGAGCCCCGCGTGCTGGACCGTTTCGCCGCGGACGGCTACGACCTGGTGCTGGCCGGCCACACCCACGGCGGGCAGCTACGGGTGCCCGGCTTCGGCGCGCTGGTGACCAACTGCGGGTTGGAGCGCTCCAAAGCGCGCGGGGTGTCGCAGTGGGGTGAGCACACCTGGCTGCACGTCTCGGCCGGGTTGGGCACGTCGCCGTACGCGCCGGTCCGCTTCGCCTGCCCGCCGGAGGCCAGCCTGCTGACGCTGGTCCCGCGCGGCGTCGGGTCCGCCCAGGAGCCGAGTGCTCGGCCAGCTAGACTTGCCATTCGGCACTAGTTGCCATCGGGGTGTGGCGCAGCTTGGTAGCGCGCTTCGTTCGGGACGAAGAGGTCGTGGGTTCGAATCCCGCCACCCCGACCACACAAAGGCCCTGGTCAGAGGCCCCACGGGGAGTCTGATACCAGGGCCTTCGTCGTTCCCGGAGGCATCCGGTAGCCAGATCGGTAGCCAACACCGGTCACGGCAGGTCGATCGGGGGCTCATATGGCGCCTCCTCCTCGCCGAGGAACAGGTCGCTGACCCTCTCTGCCGCCGCGTGGTGCAGCTCCGGAACGTCCTCGGTGTAGGTGTCGAGCGTGAACGCCATCGT
Organism: Pseudonocardiales bacterium; assembly: GCA_013695005.1. Classification (GTDB taxonomy): domain Bacteria; phylum Actinomycetota; class Actinomycetes; order Mycobacteriales; family Pseudonocardiaceae; genus Pseudonocardia. The sequence continues at coordinate 1,248 of JACDBJ010000430.1, read as the reverse complement.
CGCGCGCCGAGCCACGCACTGACGATCTTCGGGTTGACCCGGTCGATGAGGAAGACGGAATTTGGCGTCTTGGAAGGAATTGGCGTCTTGGAACAGCGATGGACCCCGACTGAGCCGCAAGGGCTGACAACCGGCCGGATCTGGAGCACCATGATCTGTGAGAGGCGAGGCGGACGACACCGACATGACCGCAGCGGAGTTCCGTGCGGCCAGGGATCGAGGCCAGCCCACAGGTCGTCGCGTCGCGCGACGCCTTCGACGCCCGCTTCCGCCGAGCTGGTGCCCAATTCGAGGTCTACCAGCAACGTGCGGGCGAGTTCCGATTCCGACTCAGGGCCGGCAATGGTCAAGTGATTGCGACCCCAGGCCGGTGGTGGTGTCGATCTCGGCCTCGGTTTCGGTGGGGAAGCCGAGGATGAAGTAGCCCTTGACGTTGATCCCGCGCTCGGTCAGCCGGCGCACCACGGTGCGGGTCATCGCGGGGTCGATGCGTTTGTCGATCAGGGCGAGCATGCGGTCGCTGCCGGATTCGATCCCGAGCGCGACTTCCCGCAGCCCGTTCGCGGCAAGGTGTCCAGGGTGGCGTCGCTGGCCCGGTGCAGGACGTTGATCCGGGCGGTGGCGTCCCATACCGCCCAATCCCCCACGTGCTCGGCGGTGAAGGCGCCCATCATCTGCGCGATGACTCGTCTGGCGCCGAGGAACAGGTCGTCCACGAACCGGAACGCGGTCACGCCGTCGCGTCCGGCCGGGGCCATGGTCGGCGGGCACCGGCACTTCGAGTTCCTCGCGCAGCGCGGGCACGAGGACGAAGCGCGGGGTGTGGTACTTCGCGGCGGTCTTCCCGCCCCGGGTGCGGCAGGCGCTGCCGGCGGGCGCGCCACAGTTCGGCAGTCGTGACGTTCCACCGCCAATGCGGCCTGATCGGGCGTGGCGCAACTGCGCGCTCAGCTGGCGGCAGTGCCGAACCACTTGCGCAGCTGGTTGAGCAGATCCTGCTGATCGTCACCGACCCACGCCACGTGGCCGTCCGGCCGCAGCAGGGCCGCGGGCACGTCCAGTTCCTCGCTGACGTCGACGACGTGGTCGACCCGATCCGCCCAACCCGCCACTGAAAGCCGGCCGGTCTGGTCGAGCAGCAGCCCGCGGCCGCCGTGCATCAGCTCGTAGAGGCGCCCCCGCTTCAACCCCACGTCCCGCAACCGCCGGCCGAGCAGGTCATGCCCCTCGCCGAAGTCGTAGCGGACC
>JACDBJ010000377.1 GCA_013695005.1 Pseudonocardiales bacterium | reverse complement strand
CAAGTGGCTCAACGTCCCCTACGACACGGGGCTGGCGATCTGCGCCCACCCCGACGCGCACCGGGCCGCGATGGGCTTCACCGCCGCCTACCTCACCGGCCATGGCGAGGCGGGCACCCCGCCCGCCCCGTCGGACCTCGTGCTGGAGTCCTCCCGCCGCGCCCGCGGCTTCCCGGTCTGGGCGGCGCTGCGCCAGCTCGGCCGCTCCGGGGTGGCCGACCTGGTACAACGTTGCTGCTCGCACGCGCGGCGGTTCGCCGAAGGCCTGCAGGCAGGCGGCGTGACGATCAGCAACGATGTCGTGCTCAACGTCGTGCTCGCCGACCTCGGCGGCGACGAGCCGGCCGAGCGGACCGTGGCGGCGGTGCAGCAGGACGGCACCTGCTGGTTGGGGGCGACGACGTGGCAGGGCAGGCGGCTGCTGCGGGCAGCGTTCTCCAACGCGACGACCACCGAGGCCGACGTCGACCGCTGCGTCGACGCGGTCCTCCGCGCCCGTGGCTAGGTCGGTCCACGGGGCGTCACGTCCACGACGGCGTGCTCGACGCCGTCCCAGCAGTGACCCACGTCGCCCCACCCCCGCGCCGGGGTCGACTCGGGGTATGCGGCGCCAAGCCCTTCGGTGCGCCACCCGGCGGCGTCACGCTCGGCGCGTAAGAACGCCGGATCCTGCCCGGCCAGTGCGACAGTTCGCACGGTGGTGGCGGGTTCCGGGTCGCGCGACGGCCACCAGTGCGGTCCGACGGGCGGATCGAATGGCAGGTGGCAGCGACACGTGTCAGCCACGGCGCCGCCGGCTTGGCGCAACCGCGGGACGTGGGCCGACGTACAGGCGGATCGACTGGTTGTTCGGTGCGGAGTGTCGGCCAGCGCGCAGGCGCAGCGGCCGGCGAAGTCGGGCAGGGATAATGAACACGGATCGTTCGCCTCCGGTGGTTTGAGCGCCTCGTTGCGGGCGGGCCATCCTTCGTCCAGCATGGTGCACTCTCGATATGTTCCACGTCAGAGTTGGTGCAGACTGAGATTGACCCATAGTCGATCTTGCCGGCGATCCCATGCGGCGGACATGCGGGAGGCGCCCTGGCTGGAGACGCTCCGCGCCGACACCGCCGCCGGCAAGATCCGGCGCAACCTGCACGTGGTGCGCGAGCCGCTCAACGAGTACCTGCGTTACCAGTTCGAATGGGGCTACGTGCGCAATGTCGCGTGGGGCATGGACATCCGGGTGCTCGACGTCGCCACCGTGCCGGCGGCGGCCCGGCTGCTCGACATCGGGGACTTCGGGGTGATCGAGGGCGGGCATGTGGCTCGGCTGCACTAGAGCATGGATCGCAAACACCCGGCGGCCGTGGCGGTGGGGGCCGACGCGGCGGCCGGTTACGCTGCGCTGGCCGAGCTGGCCTGGGAGCTCGGCACCCCGTTCACGCAGTGGTGGGAGGCGCACCCGCAGTACCTGCGCGAGAACCACGTGACGACATGAGGCGCCGACGACGATGACCGATGGCCCTGCCGGGCGCGACGAGCTGTCCCGCACGCTGCGAGAGTTGCGCGACGCGGCAGGCCTGTCCACTCGGGCGGTCGCCGACCGGACTGGGTTCTCGCACACCAAGGTCTCCCGCATCGAGCGCGGCGTCAACGTGCCCACCGAGGACGACGTCGCGGAGCTGGCCAGGGTGTACCAGCCGCCGGCCGCGGTCGCCCGGCGGCTGGCCGAGATGGCCCGGGACGTGCGGGCGGAGAATCGGCGAATAGTGCTGCTACGCCAGCGCGGCAACCCCGCCGAGTTCCAGCGGCGTGTCAACCGCATCGAGGCTGCCTCGGCCCACGTCCGGACCTTCACCTCGACGGTGGTGCCTGGTCTGCTTCAGACCGAGGCCTACATCAGGGGGCTCATCGCACCCGACAGCCTGCCTCCAGAGGAGCTGGAGGACTTCGTGGTCTCCCGGCTCAGCCGGCAGAAGCTGCTGGACGACCCGGCCCGCCGGTTCACCCTCATCACGGCCGCCGGTGCGTTGGCTCGCCGCCCATGCGAGCGGCTGGAGATGGCCGCCCAGGTGGAGCACATCGCGGCGGCCGTTGACCGCTGGGACAACGTGCAGGTCGGGATTGTCCCGTGGGGTGCCCGCGTTCGGCGGTTCCCGCTGCACGGCTGGAACCTCTACGACGAGCGGGCCGTCATCGTCGGCACGGTGAACGCCACCGTGATCCTGAACGAGCCCAGCGACGTCCGGCTCTACGTCGAGCTGTTCGCAGG